>JBIOGV010000443.1:0-1675 GCA_044448365.1 Chitinophagales bacterium | reverse complement strand
CCTGGAAGCTGATTGTAAACAATGCAATCAACAAGGCAACAAGTGTTGTTACGGCAAAAACAGACCAGCTGATATTTTTGCGATATGCAAAATCGAGCAGCCATTTATTCATCACCCACCAGGCAATGGGTGAAGCAATCGCAACAGAAACAGCCACCAGTTTCAAAAAATCTTTTGAAAGAAGGGCGATGATCCCGGTAACGCTTGCACCCAGCACTTTTCTTACTCCAATTTCTTTTGTACGCTGTTCTGCACTAAATGTTGCAAGACCAAACAGGCCCAGGCAGGAAATGAGAATAGCAATCACAGTAAAATAGCCAACAATTGCGGACAGCCGATTCTCTGCTTCATAATTTTTCTGGAAATCCTCATCGAGAAAACTGTATTCGAAAGGTTCATTTGGGTTCAGTTTATGCCAACTTGCATTTATGGATCGAAGCAATGAAGAAACGTCAGCGGCTTTCGCATGGACGATTATATAATTATAACTAGGCTGATTGTTTAGCTGAAAGGCGTACGGCTCTATATGAACATGAAGATCCTGGAAATGAAAATCTCTTACTACACCAATGATTGTCCAGCTAAAACTTTGTCCGCGAAAATCAAGATGGACTTTATCGCCGATTGCTTTTTGCGGAGACGAAAAACCCAGCTCTTTAATAGCTTCTTCATTTACGATCATTCGAAAGTTTGTGTCTGAAGGAAAATCTTTTGAAAAGATTCTTCCTGCTACCGGTTTGATACCGAGAGTTTGCAAAAAAGATTCATCGACCCAATTGGTATGTACATCTTTTCCTTCATTCATCGTTTTTCCTTCCCTGTAAAGCAACATATCACTGGGGTTAACCATACCGGGATAATACAAGCTTGCTCCGGCATTCTGAACCCGCTGATTAGTTTTTATATCATTTTCAAGTGAAGCATAAATATTCTTTGCAGAAGTACTTCTTAGCGGTATGATTATTTGCTGGTCTTTTGCAAAGCCCAGATCAGTTGAACGCAAATACTTCATTTGATTCATGATAACAACCGAAGCAATGATGAGGACTACCGAGATGATGAATTGAAAGATCACTAACCCCTTTCTTAAAAAAACTGCTGATAAAGAATTCCTGAATTTCCCTTTCAGTACTTTTACGGGCTGAAATGATGAAAGATAAAATGCAGGATAACTTCCTGCTAACAAACCTGTGAACACAGATAGCAGGAAGAACCCGGGTATAATGAACCATTGATTTGAAAAATCGAGTGATAAATTTCTTCCGGAAATCACAGAGAATACAGGAAGCAACAATTGAGTGATCGCAAATGCAATCACAAAGGCGATCATGCTCATCAACATGGATTCACCCAGGAATTGTTTGACCAGTGATGCTTTTTGTGCACCCAGTACTTTCCGAATTCCTACTTCTGCTGAACGTTTGGAAGAACGGGCCGTGGATAAGTTCATGAAATTGATACAGGCAATGAGTAAGGTAAATAATGCAATGGAAGCGAGAATATATAAATAGGTTATACTTACCGTGCCAGACGAGGAGATATCATTACTCATCCCGGAATATAAATGAAGGCTCTTGACAGGGATTAAAAATTGTTTTTTATAAAAACCGGCGGCTTTTAAGCCGGCTGCCATGTACTTGTCAACAAATGAAGGAAATTTCGCTTCAAGTTTTTT
>JBIOGV010000442.1:0-1769 GCA_044448365.1 Chitinophagales bacterium | reverse complement strand
TTAAGAGGAACGCTTCCTCATATTGAAAGTTTGGTAATAAATAAAACGGAAGAAGAATTAACCAATAAAATCGAAGGAGCATGGTCTGTAAAGGAGCATATCGGTCATTTATATGATCTTGAAGAATTATGGTATGACCGTTTTGAAGATTTTTTAACGGGAAAAGAAATTTTGAGAGCTGCCGACCTGAGCAATACAAAAACACATGAGGCTGATCACAATAAAAAAACAATACACGATCTGCAGCAACAATTTTCTTCAGCAAGAAACAAACTGATCGATAAAGTAAAAGATATCGACGAAGCCACCGCCTCTATAACGTCTTTGCATCCGCGTTTGAAAACGCCAATGAGGTTGATTGATTCTTTATTTTTTGTGGCTGAGCACGATGACCACCATGTAGCAAAGATCCGGGAGCTGTTATTGTGAATTGTCAATTGCGAATTGGCAATTGTAAATTATTTACTATTGACCATTCATTATTCACTATACACTATTTCACCACTCCCTCAATCACATGACCAATACATCCGTTTGGCATTTGAATATGCAGGAGTGCAGCAAGGGTAGCAGAAATATCCGTCATATACACTTCGCGATTTGATGTTCCTGGTTTGATGTTCCATCCGTACCAGAGCAGCGGAATATGTGCATCGTAAGGATTCCAAAGACCATGGGTTGTGCCTGTCGGATCACCATCAATCCATCCGGGCTGAAAAATTAATTGTATATCACCGCAGCGTTTCCCATAATAACCGTTACTAAACATTTTCTTTTGCGCTTCGGGCAATGTGCATTCATTTACTTTTTCGATATCAAATTCATTGGCAATGCCGGGCACCATTTTTAGAAAAGGTAAAAGAAACTCAATCATTTTTTCCCTGCTGATTTTTGCTGACTTTAGCAGGTCATGATCTAATGTTAGCTGGTAGTTGTCTGAATTAATAATTACATTCGATTTCAAATGGAAAGCATCCATGGCATTTGCATTCAGATAATACGCAATTCCTGCTGTATTCAAAAAACCGCCGGGTACTTTATTTTCCTGTAAAAAACCGGGTACATGTGCCACACCATGATCCGCAGTTAAAAAAACCAAATAATTTTCTGAGCCATATTTCATATCAAGAAATCTTAAGAAAGAGGCTAATTCACTATCGAAGCGGATATAATCATCTTCATTCTCCATTGAGTTAGGTCCAAACTGGTGCCCTATATAGTCGGTTGATGAACAACTGATGGCTAAAAAATCGGTTGTATTGCCTGCACCTAAATTTTCACCTTCAATAGCTGCCCGTGCAAATTGCAATGTAAAAGTATTACCCGCAGGCACGCTTCTGATAGCAGTATCCTTTTGAGTTGTTGTAAGACGAGCTAAATAATGCGGAAATGCAGAACTCGCTTCACCGGGAAATTTTCTTTCGTAACTTTTCTCATCAATAGTACTTTCTGCATACTTATTCGATGAATCAACAGGCTGCCAGTCAAATGACAGCAAACTGTCTGTTAATCTTCTTTTGTTAAAGCGATTTACCCAGGCAGGAAGCTGACTAATATAGTATGTACTCGTAATCCAATTACCGCTTTGATCATCGTACCAGTAAGCTGCATTAGCGGTATGCCCTGCGGGAAGGATCGCACCACGGTCTTTTATAGCAATCCCTATCACTTTACTTTTAAAATTTGTTGCAAGCCTTAGTTCATCAGTTATCGTGGTAACAAGTAAATTGTTCGGGCTCATTCGACCCGCACTATCGTTACTTCCAACT
>JBIOGV010000441.1:0-1783 GCA_044448365.1 Chitinophagales bacterium | reverse complement strand
GGAATGACAGAAAAAGAATTACCAAATCACAGGCTTCAACAGGTAATGGAAGGTATAAGCGATGGGCCTATGCTTGTATAACATCTTGATTCAGCTCATAAGCGACAAGATTGTATGATATACCTAAAAATATTTCCGGGGCAAGGTAATTTTTTGCCTTGTACCACGTTTTATCTCCTGATAAGTATAATCACTTAGACCCTTCACTTGCAAATCACTTATTTGCATAGTCGTTTCAATATTTTGACTATTGCGATGAAAATCGGGTTTTAGAGGCAAATTAGGGTTTGATAAATGTCAAGATAAAAAAGGCATCGACAATAGGGATTATTACTTATTCGTTCTAAAACAAGCATTTAAAAGATATGTAATAATATAGGTCAAGTCGAAAATTTTATTCATCCAATCCTTTAAAAAATCTAAAAATCCAAACAATGAAAACTTTGTTCCCAAAGGTTAAGGTAGTTCTATGCATTATCTCTTTTACAGTAATAGGAATCTTTGCGAAAGCCCAGTTAAAGGTCGGTGACAATCCCACAAGCATTCAAAAATCATCCATCCTCGAGTTAGAAAGTACCCGGCAGGGTTTGCTTTTGCCAAGACTTGCGGATACAGCTTCAATAAATTTATTGACCCCTCCCGATGGAATGATCATTTACCTGACTGCTGATAACAGTCTTCGCCTGCGCAGTAACGGATCCTGGAAAAAAATTGCCGATCTGGCTGCGGCTAATTCCAACTGGTCGCTGACCGGCAATACCGGTACGGATTCAACTCTCAATTTTTTGGGAACCATTGATGGAAAACCATTGATCATGAAGACCAATAACGCCGAAGCCATGAGGATCGATAAAAACGGCAATATCGGTATCGGCTCAAACAATCCTACTGCTAAACTGGATGTGAACGGAACTGTGAGATTGGAAAATTTGAATGCAGGAACAAATGAACTCGATGTACTGGTACTGGCTGCCGATGGTTCGGTTTATAAAAGAACCATGGCTTCTTCAGCTTTTGTAAATGCTATCCAGGCCATTAATGGAATTCAAAAACAAACTCTTTCGATAGCTGCTGCTGCCAGCGATACTTCAAACAATGTATTGGTACAGAACAGGGCTTCTGACAGTACCATTGCTATTTATTTACCCGTGCAGGATGGTTCAGCAGGAGCATCAAAGCCTTACGGGTTTTTAACTTATACAGACTGGCAAAAAATTCAAAGCGCTGTACAAACCCTTGTCATTGGAGCTGTGGGATCTACTCCCAATGCATTTGGTGCAACCATAGTTTCTGATACCACTTCACGTACAATAATATTAGAGCCGGCCGATGCAACTCATCCCGGCATTGTTACTGCAGGCGCTCAAACATTTGGTGGTGATAAAACTTTTTCGAACAACGTTACAGTGGGAGGTAATTTAAATCTGAACACTCTTGCCAACAATGCTTCCTCTGATTCTGTGCTGGTAGTGAACAATGGGGTGATTGAGAAAAGACAGGTTAGTTCTTCTGCTTTTGGAAATGCGATCCGCAGCATTAACAATAACCGCGACACTGCACAAATCATTGCATTCAAAAATTCAGGTACCGATCTAACCGTCAGTACAAATGGCACCGATTCTGTTTTTCTGAATGTACCGGATGCAAGCACAACTGCAAGAGGTGTGGTGACTACGGCTGCACAAACATTTGCAGGAAATAAAACATTCCAGGATAGTGTGGCAGCCGCAAAAGCAATTTTAGTGGGTGCAAGCGGAAATGCAAATTCAACTGTACAGGTGAG
>JBIOGV010000440.1:0-1836 GCA_044448365.1 Chitinophagales bacterium | reverse complement strand
GGTTTTGTGAAGATGCCTGTCCGAAAGATGCAATTTATCTGTCGGAAACTTTTGCGACAGCAAATTATTCGCGGGCAGGATTCATTTACAAGAAAGAAGATTTGCTGATCCCGGATCCCAATAAAGATCCGGAAGGGTATAGGAAAGCATTGGGGCATCGGGCTAAAAAAAATTATTAATTAATAATTATTAATTAATAATTGCTAAGAGAAAAATGACTATTACTCAAATATTATTCTGGCTTTTATCTGCATTGACTGTTTTTAGTGCACTCATGGTGGTTGTGAGCAAGAATCCTGTGTACAGCGTGCTCTGGCTGATCTTTACGTTCTTTTGTATTTCGGGACATTATATTTTACTGAATGCACAATTTCTTTTTATTGTAAATATCATTGTATATGCCGGTGCGATCATGGTCTTGTTTTTATTTGTGATCATGCTGATGAATTTGAATGAAAGTTCTGAGCCAAAAAAGAATCGCTGGTTAAGAATGGCCGGAGTGCTGGCCGGCGGATGTTTGTTACTGGTATTTGTGGCAGCATTGAAAAATATCGATATAAAAAAGCAGATAGCTGAAACAAATACAGGCGATATTGGGTTGATTCAAAATCTTGGAAAGGCATTGTTCAATGAATACGTAGTGCCATTCGAGATAAGCAGTATTTTATTTTTAAGCGCGATGGTAGGAACGGTGGTGATTGGGAAGAAAGAATGAGGACCTCCCCAAACCCCTCCGAAGGAGGGGCTTTGAAAGCCTCAAAAAAATTTATGTTCTTTTAAAAAATGAATTTTCAAAACACTCCCCCTTAGGGGGAGCTGGAGGGGGCCTATGCCGATAAACTATTACATATTTCTGTCGATTGCCGTATTCGTGATCGGAATTATAGGAGTGCTTACACGCCGCAATGCGATCATAATTTTCATGTGCATTGAATTAATGCTGAATGCGGTGAACTTAATGCTGGTGGCATTTTCGAAAATGCATCACCTCGCTAAAGCAGCAACAGATGCTTCAGCAGGAATTGACGGGCAGTTATTTGTTTTTTTTATCATGGTAGTGGCAGCGGCTGAGGTGAGTGTGGGCCTGGCCATTATTGTAATGATGTACCGGAATATTCATTCAGTGGACGTAAATTTTTTGAACAGGTTGAAACATTAGGCGTTTAGCGAAGACAACTTTATGAAGGTATTTTTAGGACTTATTGTTTTGTGGCCTCTTGCGGGTTTCCTGATTAATGGTTTGGGTCGAAGAATCCGAAGCAAAAAGATTATTGCCTATCATGCCTGCGGTCAGATATTAGCATCCTTTATTTTAAGCCTTATTGTTTTTTGGCAGGTAAAAGAGAACGGTGGCCAGGTTGTAAACTATTTTGATTTTATTTCTGTACGTTCACTTAAAGTCCCTTTCGCTTTTCAAATTGATCAGCTTTCAGCGGTTTTTATTTTAATCATAACTGGCATAGGCTTTCTTATTCATGTTTATTCCGCTTCGTACATGAAAGATGAGAGCAACGAACATTATGGACGTTATTTCTCCTATCTCAATCTCTTTATCTTTTCAATGCTGATACTTGTATTGGGAGCTAACTACATCATCATGTTCATTGGTTGGGAAGGAGTGGGGCTTTGTTCTTATTTACTGATTGGTTACTGGTTTAAGAATACAGAATATAACAAAGCCGCTAACAAAGCCTTTGTGATGAACCGGATCGGTGATCTCGGTTTTTTAATTGCCATATTCTGGATCATTTCAAAAATTGGAAATGCAAACTTTTCCGATGTATTTGCCAATACAAACCATTTTACTCCCGGCGAGATCACAATCATTACTTTATT
>JBIOGV010000439.1:0-1873 GCA_044448365.1 Chitinophagales bacterium | reverse complement strand
GAAATGATGAGAGTAAAATTATTTTCTTTTGCAAAATCAACCCCGGCCTTGCTTACACCATATCCTTCCCGGTACCGATGTGGTATATAAAAGTCCAGATTTGAATGAACCTTGCAAAGAAATTGATACATGCAGGCAACTGAAGTAGTGCCATCAACATCGTAATCTCCAAAAACAAGAATTTTTTCCTGTTTTTCAATTGCAATAATTATTCTGTCTACTGCTTTATTCATGTCCTTCATCAGCCAGGGATCATGAAGATCTGTAAGTGCAGGGCGAAAAAATTTCTTTGCCTGTTCGAAAGTTTCAATACCCCGCTGAACAAGAATTTTACAAATAGCAGGATGAATTTTAAGTGAGTCTTGTAATGAATTCACTTTTTCCTGGTTTGCTTTTAATATGGTCCAGCGCTTTTGCATGATGGTAATCAGGTTCAGGGGAATTTCTGAATTTAGTATTTCCTGTCGGTAACAAAGTTTACAAGATTTTCAAGGCCTTTGCGATAAACATTATCAGGAAATTGCTGAAGAATGTTTATAGATTCCTGTTTGAACTCATTCATTTTTTCCTGGGCATAACTTATTCCGCCTGATTCGATAACTTTTTCGATTACATATTGAACCTTTTCTTTGTTTTTATTCTCATTTTTAATAGTGAAAATGATTTTTCTTCTGGTTCTGTTATCTGTATTGTTCAAAGTGTAAATGAGAGGCAGGGTTAATTTTTTCTCCTTGATATCATTACCTGTAGGTTTCCCCACATTATCACTGCTGTAATCAAAAAGGTCGTCCTTGATTTGAAATGCCATACCTGCATTTTCTCCAAACATTCTCATTTTTTCGGTTGTGTCATGATTATTAGTGGTCGACCAGGTGCCCGCAGCACAGGCCGAAGCAACCAGGGATGCCGTCTTACTGCGAATGATCTCGTAGTAAATATCTTCTTTCAGGTTTAAATTTCGGGCTTTCTCCAATTGTAATAATTCACCCTCACTCATCTTTCGTACAGCGTCAGAGAGAATGTGAAGGACCTGGTAGTCATTGTGATCAAGGGAGAGCAATAAGCCTTTGGCCAGCAAATAATCTCCTATCAGCACTGTTGCCTTGGCCTTCCAAAGGGCATAGACCGAGAAAAATCCCCGTCTTTCCATAGAATCATCCACAACATCATCATGCATTAAAGTAGCGGTATGGAGGACCTCAACCAGGGAAGCAGCCCTGTATGTGGACTCGTTAACCTCTCCGCAAAGCTTTGCAGATAAGAAAACGAACATTGGCCTTAATTGTTTTCCCTTGCGTTTGACAACATACCTCATGATCCGGTCAAGCATAGGGGCCTTGCTGCTAACGGCATTCTTGAACTTTACTTCAAAAGTTTTCAGCTCGGTTTCTATCAAGTCAACGGGTAGTCTCATAAATAAAGGCAGCAATTTACATTTCTAAAAAATAAAAGGGTAAAGTATTTAAACAAGTCTTTCTGATATTTTTGATCAAAAAATCAGGGCATTTATACATTTATGGCTAAAAATTTTAAAATTTGATAATTACTCATCAGTTTATATTTTTGCGTACGATTAGGACATTGTTGTTTTCAAAATAAATTTTAATTCTTAGTTATGGCAAGCAAAAAGTACACATTGTTAGCAGGCCTATGCTGCCTGTTGATTTCTTCAGCATTTTCGCAAACACAGATCAGATCTTACGAAGATTCTTCTGTGATTCCCACCAAAAGAATGCCTCAGCATACTGAGTTCTTGAATGGCACTTATAATTTTCCTGCAAAACCACGCAATCAGTGGGAACTTGGTGTTAA
This sequence comes from Chitinophagales bacterium, assembly GCA_044448365.1. GTDB lineage: Bacteria > Bacteroidota > Bacteroidia > Chitinophagales > Chitinophagaceae > VBAU01. The sequence goes on along the minus strand of JBIOGV010000439.1, from coordinate 61 downwards.
GGTAGGTACGCCAGCAATTTCCGGTGATGTACGTGCGCGGATCCCGACCTTCGGAGCCGGG
>JBIOGV010000438.1:0-1883 GCA_044448365.1 Chitinophagales bacterium | reverse complement strand
TTGACGCGAAGCGAGACAGAAGTCATGTGGGTAAAAGGAAGTGGTGGTGATTTAGGAACTCTTAAAAAAAACGGGCTTGCAGCATTGTACATGGATCGGCTACTCAACTTAAAAAATGTATATCGTGGTTTGAAATACGAAGACGAAATGGTTGCGCTGTTCAATCATTGTATTTATGATCTCAATTCAAAAACGCCATCAATCGACACACCATTGCATGCGTTCCTTCCATTCAGACATATTGATCATTTGCATCCTGATGCCCTCATCGCCATTGCTGCTGCAAAGGATGGAGAAAAAATTACTGAAAAATTATTCGATGGAAAAATTGGCTGGGTTAATTGGCAAAGGCCGGGCTTTGATCTTGGTTTGAAACTAAAAAAATGTCTTGATGACAACCCAAACATTCGTGGAATAATTCTTGGCTCACATGGCTTATTTACCTGGGGCGATACTGCTTATGAAAGTTATATCAATACACTTGAAGTAATTGAACATTGTGCAGAATATCTTGAAAGGAATTTTGGCAAGAAGCGCCCTGTATTTGGTGGACAAAAGATTAGTGCTTTATCAAAGGACGAACGCCTGCAAAAAGCCGCAGCTTTGGCACCAGTATTGAGAGGATTTTGTTCATCACATGTTCCCCTTCAGGGGGGAAAGGGAGCCATGATCGGTCATTTCACCGATGACGAAAGGGTTCTTGATTTTATTAATTCAAATGATCTTTCCAGGCTTGCACCAATGGGAACCAGTTGCCCCGATCATTTTCTCCGTACAAAAATCTCTCCTCTTGTTCTGAATCTTTCTATCGGTGAAGATGTTAATAATATAGTTTCAATAAGAGAAAAACTTATTGCTCAATTTGAAGAATATAGGAAAATGTATGCAGGTTATTACAATGCCTGCAAACATCCGGATAGCCCTGCAATGCGTGATCCGAATCCTGTAGTCATCTTATTCCCGGCGGTTGGAATGTTTACGTTTGCAAAAGACAAACAAACAGCAAGAGTAGCTGCAGAGTTTTACATCAATGCCATTAATGTAATGAAAGGTGCCGAGGCAATCAGTGAATACACATCATTACCAAAACAGGAAGCATTTAACATTGAATACTGGTTGCTGGAAGAGGCAAAGCTTCAGCGTATGCCCAGGCCGAAGCCGTTGAGTGGAAAAATAGCATTGATAACAGGAAGTGCAGGTGGAATTGGAAAAGCAGTAGCAAAAAAATTTGCGGAAGAAGGTGCCTGCATCATGATCAATGATATCAATGAAGAAAGGATGAAAGCTGCGATGGAAGAGTTTCAAAAACAATTTGGAAAAGATGTAGTTTCATCAACGACGCTGGATGTAACAAAAGAAGATACGGCTGAAAAAGCATTTGAGGCTGCAGCACTTGCATTTGGCGGAGTTGACATTATTGTAAACAATGCCGGTATCAGCATTTCCAAATCGATCGCGGATCACTCAGTCGAAGATTGGGACAGACTTTATGATATTTTGGTGAAGGGTCAGTTTCTTGTTTCAAAAATTGGAATTGGAATAATGCGAAAACAAAATCTTGGCGGGGATATACTAAATATTGTTTCAAAAAATTCTGTCGTTTCAGGACCGAATAACACCGGCTATGGGTCTGCAAAAGCAGCGCAGGCTCATCTTTCACATTTGCTTGCAGCAGAACTTGGAGCTGATAAAATTCGTGTGAACGCAGTGAATCCGGACGCTGTTATTGCGGACTCAAATATATGGGCTGGTGGATGGGCCGAGGGCAGAGCCAAGGCTTATGGCATTACGGTTGAGGAATTGCCGGCCCACTATGCCAAACGCACACTGCTCAACGAAACCATTTTGCCTGAGGATGTTGCCAATGCTTGTTTTGCTTTTGT
>JBIOGV010000437.1:0-1904 GCA_044448365.1 Chitinophagales bacterium | reverse complement strand
GAAATGGTATAGGCTAATGAAGAAAGAAACGATTATCGGTATTGACCTGGGAGCAACAAATATTCGCGGCGCCAGTGTAAATGAAAATAATATTTCAGAAATACGATCACAACGCATACGAAGCCAGGGTGCGGAACAGGAGGTTTTGGAAGATGTGTTTGCTTTAACTGATAAACTGATCGATAAAAAAATTGCAGCCATTGGTATCGGGGTTCCCAGCGTGGTAGATGTGGAAGAAGGGATTGTATATGATGTGGTATGGATACCTTCCTGGAAAGAAGTGCATTTGAAAAAAAAGATGGAAGAACGTTATCATATTCCTGTTTATGTGAATAATGATGCAAATTGTTTTGCACTTGGCGAACATTATTTTGGAAAAGGTATGGGATATGGTTCCATGATCGGGTTAACGCTGGGTACGGGTGTGGGCGGAGGCGTTATCATCAACAAGAAATTATATTCCGGACGTAATTGCGGGGCCGGTGAATTTGGTTGTGTTGATTACCTGGATAATGTGTATGAGCATTATTGCAGCGGATCATTCTTTAAAAACGTGTATGGATTAAATGGAGAAGAGGTTTTTCAAAAAGCAAAACAACATGATCCAAAATCACTGGAGCTCTATAAAGAATTGGGAATTCATTTGGGTAATGCAATCAAAATGATCCTATACACCTATGACCCGGAATTAATTGTTTTGGGTGGCTCTGTGAGGTTGGCCTACCAATATTTCCAGGAAACTATGTGGGAACGGGTCCATACCTGCCTGTTTTCAAAATCTGCAGAACGACTCAAGGTCGAAGTTTCGGAATTGGAAAACAGCGGAATACTGGGTGCGGCAGCTTTGTATTATGATGCTGTACAATAAATACTTTATACAAGTAAATTTTAGTTATATGAAAAAATCTTTTTATTTTTTAATTTTCACTTTGCTCGGTTATCAGGCATTCAGCCAAACAAGGAGAGAAAGTTTTCAAATGATCTTACATGATGACTGGAGGATGCAATCATCGCTTACTGATAGCACGGCAACCGGCATACAGATATCAAAAAAGGATTTCACTGTAAAAAACTGGTATAAAATAACTGTCCCTTCAACAATCATTGGAGGCTTACTGGCCAACAATGAATATAAATTCGATCCTTTCTATTCAAAAAACTTTGAGAAGCTTGCAGATCCACGATTAGATCATACCTGGTGGTTCAGAAAAGAATTTGAATTGCCTGCTTCAGAAAAGAATAAAAATGTGATCCTGAAACTACATGGCATCAATTACAAAGCAAACGTTTGGCTCAATGGAGTGTTGATTGCAGATTCATCTTATATTAAAGGTCCTTTCAGAATGATTGACCTGGATATCACAAAGCAAATAAAATATGAGGGAGAAAATGTATTAGCTATTGAAATATTGCGCCCGTTCAATCCAAACAAACGGGATGGTGATCTTGCCATAGATTATGCGGACTGGATCCATTATCCCCCGGATTACAACGGTGGTATTGTAAATAATGTTGAGATTAAAACCTATGAAGAAGTAGGCGTGAGATACCCCCTTGTTGCGACTCAGTTTGATTTGCCCTCACTTGGCGTTGCGCATTTGCAGGTAGATGCTGAAGTGATCAATTATACCGGTAAAGAAAAAGATGCTGTCGTAAAAGGAAAGATCAATGACAATATTCAATTTCAACAGAAAGTTCATTTAATGCCTTATGAAAAAAAACAGGTACGTTTTTCTTCTGCTGACTATCTACAACTCAATATGAAAAATCCGCGGATCTGGTGGCCCTGGCAATACGGCAAACCTGAATTGAACAGGATTGAAATTTCAGTAATAAGGGAAGGTAAACTGAGCAATATGATCTCAGAAAATTTTGGTATTCGTGAGATCACATCAAAATTCATT
>JBIOGV010000436.1:0-1992 GCA_044448365.1 Chitinophagales bacterium | reverse complement strand
TAAGCCGCCTTAAATGGGTGATCTTTGCATCAGCAGCAGCAATGAGTGTGGCCGTACAAATGGCAATACAAAGATTTCCCTGATGTTGAATCGTTATTGAAAAGAAATTACATTAAATGCTGACTATATAAATACCTCTTAGGGGTTAGGGGCATAGCTGGTTTGCCCGTTCCTGACCTTTATCTTTTTCTTTCCGGCATTCTTTTTTTCATAATTAAGAACTGCCTGCGGCTTTGATAATGTTTTTTTGCCTGCTGTATCAGGTTGCTGCTTTGAATTATCAGAAATATCAATTGGTTTCAGATCATCATCATTTTTACTATTACCTGTTGCTGGTTTATCTAAAAACCATTTTTCTGTTTTTTCTATTGTACCTGAAGCAGGATCGTAATATCGCCATGTTCCATGCTTCAAAGAATAGCCTTCGAGTTTTACGATTTGAGTGCCTACAATTTTTGTAGGATCGTTCACATCATATACAGGAATTGTATCGTAAGGATCATCGGGGTTCACAGCCTTCCAGCTTTCTTCTCTCAGCAGATCGCCCATATTTGTAAAATATTGACACTTGCCATCTTTATTCCCCCACCTGTAATTTTCTATTGCTGTCATATCTCCCTGTAATGAAAACCTGCGCCAGGGACCATCTCTCCTGTCATTTACAAAATAACCTTCTTCTTCATAACCGGGTTCACCGTGGTTATCGTCAACATGTATTACCCATGGCCCCTGTTTTTTCCCGTTCAAATCAACGCGATTCAATGTGTCGCCCTTTGGTCCAATCGAATAGTTTTTATATTGACCAAAAACATTTATCGAGATGAACATTACAAAAACAAAAACAAATCGCATAATTGAGTAAGTTTGATTAATAGCTGCTACTTGCAATTTAGTAACGAAAAACTGCTTATTTTATGCTTCATATGTTAAAATTCCTGAGCAATTTTAAATATATTTTACTGGGCATTTTCACTTTTGCAAGTTTGCACATTTGCACTTTTACACTGGCCCAGGTAAAACCTACCTCGGCAGACGAAAGATTGAAAACTGTTGAGCAGCGGGCGGCATTAGAGAAAAAATCCATAGTAAATGATGTAAAGTTTCGAAGTATTGGTCCAAACATTATGAGCGGTCGTGTAGTAGATGTAGATGTTAATCCGCAGGATCCGACAGAATTTTACGTTGCTTACGCTACCGGTGGTCTATGGCATACGACGAATAATGGCCAGAGTTTCGTTCCTATTTTTGACAGTGTTGATGTTCTTTTTATTGGTGACATAGCAGTAAACTGGAATTCTTCTCCAAGAATAATCTGGGTCGGGACGGGTGAAGTAAATAGCAGCCGTTCGTCTTATGCCGGAATTGGCATTTATAAAACTGCTGATGATGGTAAACATTGGGAATACCTTGGTCTTCCAGAGTCACAACATATTGGCAAAATTCAATTGCATCCAACAGATATTAATACAATATGGGTAGCTGCCCTGGGTCATCTTTATTCTCCAAACAAAGAACGTGGTGTTTATAAAACAACTGATGGCGGCAAAACATGGAAGCAAACTTTATATGTTGATGATACCACGGGTGCTGTTGATCTTGATATCAATCCGCAAAATCCAAATGAATTGTATGCAGCTATGTGGAGCAAAACCCGCAGTGCCTGGAAATTTAGTGAGAGCGGGCCTGCAAGTGGTATTTATAAAAGTATTGATGGTGGCGAAACCTGGAAAAAAATTTCCGGGGCAGGTTCGGGCTTCATGACCGGAAATAAGATCGGGAGAATTGGAGTAGCCGTTTATCCAAAAGATCCTTCAATTGTTTATGCGATTGTTGATAACAACATGATAAGGCCCGATACCTCAAAAGAGAAAATAGACAGTTTATATCATCAAAAGGATTTTCAGAATATGAATGAAGATGCATTTCTTCAGCTTGATCCAAATAAACTGGATTCTTTTTTGAAAGAAAATAATTTCCCCGAAAAATATTCTG
>JBIOGV010000435.1:0-2002 GCA_044448365.1 Chitinophagales bacterium | reverse complement strand
TGTCGTCCAGTCGGTACCCAGGTTATCACATTTAATAACATGTGCGCCCTGTGCTACATTTACCGTATACGTGGTATTGACCGTTGCAGCCTGGCTTAAGAGCTGAACACCATCAACATAAATATTTATCATTGGCGATGCACCAATACTTGCCCCGGTTACAACTTTAAATTGGCCGCTTACCGGGTATGTTACATTGAAAGAAGGAGGATTGTGATATTGGGTGTTATAAACACTTCCAAATAAATATTGACCAAGTTGATCGGGTCCCGGAGTCATTGTTCCATTGGTATCAATAGTAAAAGATGCGGATGTAGCCGCGCCAAAATTAGCGCCGGGTGTTATGATTATGTCTGAATTCCCGCCGCCGCTGCTGTTTGTCGTTGTTTTTTTATAATTGCCATCTTTAAAATTAATTAATGAAGCCACAGCAGCTAAAGGTTTAAAATGAGAGTATAAATTCTGAGGATCAATATAATCATCCCACCACCATGTCATGGCGCTTCCCATTCCGCCTCCGAATAAACTGCCCCAGATAGCATTGTGTATATGAATACCATTAGGATCATTCGTTGACAACACAGAGCCGTCCGGGCCAAGTCCAAACTCCCCATTCAACGTTGGCTTTTGGTAATTGCTGATATAATTCTGTGCTGCATCAGATAACACTGATTCAATATTAGGAGAGTTAATATAAAAATGAGTCTGCGTATAATCAATATTAAAAAGATTCCACGTAGCCGGATCATTGGTATCATATGCAAAGCTTGTTGTCACCAAATGCCTGTAAACATCTTTTGATTTAATATACGTTGACATTTCATTATGCCAGTCTTTTACGTTTGCCCTGTACGTATCAAATTGATCAGTCCAGTCTATTTCATTAAATAATTCCCAACTCGCTATATTTTGTGAATAACCATATCGCGCAATTATATATCGTAACCTGTTTTTGTGTAAGGCCCTAGCTGTTGCGTTTGTAAAAAAATCCCACGTATTTGCAGCAGGGCCGCCATTCGCAGAATTATAGGGATTATCCGTCCATTCAGGATTTACGGTTGTGGAAACCTGGCCATGATTATTCAGAGAAAGCATGATATAGATATCTTTCTGTTTACAATAATCCAGCAGCCAGTCAAGATAATACGCCGAGGTTTGTTTATATTTTTTTAACCCCGAAAAACCATTGCTTCCATTTTTCCATTCCAATGCAAACGCCCAGCTTGCCATCCAGACACGGATAAAATTTCCATTATTGTTTGCCAGTTTGGTTAACCAATTTGTATAATCAGTAACAACATTGTTATCCTGCCATCCCATATTCTCCCCAATGGGAATATATTGTTGCCCATTATCAAAGTTTAAATAATTGGTGGTATTTTTTCTTATAAACCCGTTAGCAGATGAGGAAACACATTGAAAGGTTTGTGCCGATTGTGTTGTGCTGCCGGAAGTATTTGTACACGAAATTATATAGCTCCAGTTCCCGGTTTCATTGGGTGCATATCGCACTTTAAATGTACCCGCTCCCGAAAGTGTTAAGGAACCATCAGCATTTAAGATGTAGTTCTGGATAAAAAAACCATCCACTGTATCCTGTCTTCCGCCTGGAGCAGAAAAAATGCATTGCACATTGATATCATCATAGTCATATGGGTTGGTATAACCGGCGGTAAGATTAATGTCTAACTCAAACTTATCAAACTTTGCCGGTGTGGTAGTATTCGGAGTTACTGAATTGATAACAGGAGATTGCGCTGATATTGTCACGGAGTAAAACAACATGACAATACAAATTTCAAGATCTATAAATAGGCTCCTTTTCATAAAGGCTGGTAACACAACTCCCGGAACAATCTATTTTCACATATTGCAAGAATTGTCTTGTCAAAATTATTCCTTTGCTATTCACTGTAATGATACTTTTTTATCCATTAGGAGTATTTCCTTTGACTGATAAAATTCATAACCCTGTCCTGATATATCTTTGCTTCGACTGATC
>JBIOGV010000434.1:0-2007 GCA_044448365.1 Chitinophagales bacterium | reverse complement strand
TGAAATTCCCAGTGCCCATTTCAGGCGATAGTTATAAGTTTTTCTGAGTGCATAAGCACCATACGCTTTGTTGCGGTTCTCGAATAAGATGTCGAGAAGGTCAGCATGTAAAATTTCTTTGTTGGTCATGGCTATACTTTTACAGTGAGATGCTTTCATGAAAGAAATCCACAAGTCACAAGGATCAAGGTTCAAGGTTCAAAATTTTATAGGCGTCATATTCTTAGATCCTTATGTTAGTGCCTTGTCTCTTGTGCCTTGTCTTTTCTACCTTGTATATTTGCGCTATGAAAATTTTAATGGTATGTCTTGGAAATATTTGCCGCAGCCCGATGGCGGAAGGAATTTTACAGGACAAAGCTTTTAAAGCAGGTTTGCAATGGAGTGTTGAAAGTGCGGGTACCAATGGTTTTCATAATGGTGAACCGCCTCATTATCTTTCACAAAAAGTAGCAATGGAGCACGGCATCGATATCGGCAATCAGAAATCCAGAAGATTTTTACCGGAAGATTTTGATCGATTTGATAAAATCTATGCATTGGCAGAAGACGTTTTATTTGATATGAAACAAATTGCAAGAAAGAAATTTAACAGGTCAAAAATTGATCTGCTGATGAATGAACTTTACCCCGGGAAAAATATGGATGTACCCGATCCCTGGTCCGGACCCGAAGAAGAATATCACCAGGCGTTCAGTTTGATCGATGCGGCTTGTGATGCGATCATAAAAAAATATTCAATTTTCAATCCCGATGGCTATCGGGATCAATATTCAACACTTAAATAGACCTTATACTTTGACTAATTTGACTCACTGACTAATGACCAATGACTAAACCCTCCATTCCACAAGGCACAAGAGATTTCGGACCGGAAGTGGTCCGTAAACGGAATTATATTTTCACCACCATAAAAAATGTTTTCGAGCTCTACGGTTTTCAACCTCTGGAAACTCCGGCCATGGAGAATCTCGAAACATTGATGGGAAAATATGGTGAAGAAGGTGATAAATTGATTTTTAAAATTCTCAACAATGGTTTAGATAGTTTACCCAAAGAAAAACAGGTAAGAGAAGATTTTGAAAAGGTTTTGCAGGGAAAAAATGTAAAAGGAATTACGGAAAGAGCATTAAAATATGATCTTACGATTCCTTTTGCCAGATGGGTAGCCATGAACTATGGTCAATTGACCTTCCCTTTCAAACGCTATCAAATTCAACCTGTGTGGAGAGCAGACCGTCCACAAAAAGGCCGCTATCGTGAGTTTTATCAATGTGATGCTGATGTCGTTGGAAGTAATTCTTTGTTGAACGAAATAGAACTCATTAATATTTATGGTGAGGTTTTTGAACAATTAAATATCCCGGTTGAAATAAAAATTAACAACAGGAAGATCTTAACTGCTCTCGCTGAATTTACTGCTGGTATCGATAAAATGATGGACATAACGATAGCCATCGATAAATTGGATAAAATTGGATTGGAAAAAGTCAAAGAAGAATTGGCTCAACGCGGACTGAATCCTCAGCAAATTTCTGTAATAGAGAGCTATCTTTCTATTTCTGGAAACAATGAAGAAAAAATTTCAAAGGCAAAACAATTATTAGGAAATACAGTCAACGGAAAAAATGGCATCAATGAGTTAGAAACCATTCTTAGTTACCCGCTTACCACTCACCACTCACTACTCACCATTGATCTTACCCTCGCCCGTGGTCTCAATTATTATACAGGCATTATCCTCGAAGTGAAAGCCAAAGATGTTCAAATCGGCAGCATTGGCGGCGGCGGACGTTATGATGATCTCACCGGTTTGTTTGGAGTTCCCAATATCCCGGGTGTTGGAATTTCATTTGGTGTTGACCGAATCTATGATGTAATGGAAGAATTAAAACTTTTCCCTGACGATGTTTCTACCGGCTCACAGGCTTTGTTCTTTAATCTTGGGGAAAAAGAAGCTAAAGTTGCTTTCGATTTAGCTCAGCGACTCCGCCAAAAAAATATTCG
>JBIOGV010000433.1:0-2022 GCA_044448365.1 Chitinophagales bacterium | reverse complement strand
GGTGGTGGCTATGATGCTGCTAAACTATATATTGAGCCAACCATAATTGAAAATGTTTTACCCGATGCACCGTTGATGAAGGATGAAATTTTTGGCCCGATCCTTCCTGTTATTTCCTTTGAAAAATATCAGGAAGCAAAAGCCGTTATTGATCAGAACTCAAATCCCCTTGCATTTTATGTGTACACTTCTGACAGCAAAAAGGAAAAACAATGGCTGGAACAAATTCCGGCCGGTGGTGTCTGTATTAATAATTCAAGCTGGCATTTGACCAATCATTATTTGCCATTTGGTGGCCGCGGCAACAGCGGAATGGGCGAATATCATGGGAAAAACTCTTTCGAAACTTTTAGTCATCGCAAAGCCGTGATGAAAACTCCCACATGGTTTGATCCCAACATTAAGTATCCTCCATTTAAAGGTAAATTGTGGTTATTTAAAAAAGTAGTGAAATAATCTTTGCTGATTCAGATCTTTCAGCCTTCAATTCTTTACTCATCTTGCTAAATTTGAAGACAAAAAAGAAATATCGGAAACTACTACGGTTTTTAATTGTTGTAACGATAGCAGTTATTACATTCTGGGGTTATGTAGAAATTGTAAATCTCAACTCTGGTCACATGACGGTAAGACAAAAATTTTTAAAAGCCGTTTATCCTGTTTTTACCGGCTTCAATAAATTATTTGGCAAAGACTCAAAAATATTGTCAAATATTAAAAATGTTCAGCCGATTGAATCATTTTATGGCCTGTCAGTAAAACTGAATAATGGCAAGGAATTGAGTTTTGATGAATTGAAAGGGAAAAAAGTTTTACTCGTAAACACGGCAAGTAACTGTGGATTTACTGCTCAATATGATGACCTGGAGAAATTATATGAACAGGATAAAGATAAACTAACCATCATTGGTTTTCCCGCAAATGATTTTAGAGAACAGGAAAAAGGAAGCGATGCAGACATTGCTCAATTTTGTAAATCAAATTTCGGCATTACGTTTCCGCTCGCTACAAAAGCCAGTGTGATAAAAGGAACTGACCAGCAACTGGTTTTTCAGTGGTTGACCGATAAAACAAAAAATGGCTGGAATAACAAACAACCTTCCTGGAATTTTTCCAAATACCTGATCAATGAACAGGGTGTTTTGACGAATTATTTTGATCCTGCCATTTCCCCCTTGAGCAATGAAGTACAAAAAGCAATTGATCAATAGTTCTCCATGCTTTGAATTTCCATTGCTTTTTTAATAAGCATATAGAGAAGAATATAAATATATCAGGATCGCTTAATTTTTATTTATGACATACAATGATCTTATGGGTACCATTGGAGTAGGCCTTGTTTTATTCGCTTATTTTTTGAATACGATGAAATACATTCCTGTAAATGGAAAACTGTTTTTTGTCTTAAACAGCATTGGCGGGGCGCTGAGTTGCTATGCGGCTCTGCTGATAAACTTCTGGCCCTTTGTGATCCTTGAAGCCGTATGGACGATTGTTTCTGTTTATGGATTAATGAGAGCGATGAAAATTAACTAACCTGAATTTCGAAGTTCGAATTTTGAAATTCGGGTTTCATATCGTTATCCGCAACTATACGCCATCGCTTCCATATCTGCCTTTCTTCTTTCAAATTGATAACCGGAATAGACTTTTATAATCGCCTGTAACACTTCTTCAATTTCGTCTATAGATTTTACCGTAACTAATTTTAAACGGTATTCTTTTATGTTGGGAAGCCCCTTTAAATAGTTTGTATAATGCCGGCGCATTTCATTAATGCCCGGCATTAATCCTTTCCACTGAACCGAGCGATGCAAATGCCGGCGAATGACCTCCACCCTTTGTTCAATAGTGGGTACTGGTAAATGTTCCCCCGTCTGAATAAAATGGCTGATCTCATTAAATATCCATGGATAACCAATTGCTGCACGCCCGATCATAATACCATCTACTCCAAAACGATTCTTATACTCAAGCGCTTTTTCAGGAGAATCAATATCACCATTGCCAAAAATGGGTATG
>JBIOGV010000432.1:0-2030 GCA_044448365.1 Chitinophagales bacterium | reverse complement strand
GTCAAATTGAATTCCATAGATCTGATCGGTCCCTACAGTGCCTAAAAAGGTAGAGCGGACAAGAGTGGTTCCTGATATTTCGGCAATAAATCCGTCGATGCCCCCAATAAGATTAGGCCCAATGGTTCCTGCTTTGTTGCCCGGAAAATTATTTACTTCCTTCCCGGAAGAATTTTTTATGCTTGATGTTCCTCCGGCCACGAATATATGTCCGGTTACAGGGCTTATTGATAAAACATAAGCAGCATCATCTCCTTCTCCTCCCAAATAAGAACTAAAAAGAAGCGTCGAAACATCAGGAGATACTTTTAAAACTACTCCATCCTGGCCACCTCCATTTGATGATTGAAAACCGTTAACCACCGGAAATCCGCCTTTACCGTCCAGACCGGCTACGGACTGCGTGCACGACGCTAAATAAATATTACCGGCGTTATCAAGATTAACTTCACTCCTCGCTTCATCTCCATAGTTTCGCAGCAATGAACGGGCCCCGTCAGGGTAATCAACAATATTGGCTCCATCAAGCCCGCTACCTCCAATGATTTTGGAACCTATAATGCCATTTCCCGCAGCATTTAATTTGGTGATTACAATATCAAAATTTCCACCCGGGCCATCTTTATTGCCGGCAGGCTTGACAGGATAGTTATTTGAATTGCTTCGCCCGGCAACAATTAATTCACCCTGCGGATCGCAAATCAAACTCTGTGGCATTTCGTTTCCAGAACCTCCTATATAAGTTGCGTATACCCGGTTACTGCCATTGGGTGTAAGTTTAATAACACCAATATCAATCTTACCCCAACCTCCTCCTCCTCCTGCAAAACTTGTTTGAAAAGCCCCCGGTGAAACGAGAAAAGTACCGGTCTCAAAAACAATTCCGGCGCCAAACATGCTTCCATCTGGTCCGTAAGTAGCACTGAAGCCCCAGTTGTCAGCAGTACTCCCGCTAAAAGAACAGAATATTAAAGAAGGGTCAATGATAATTGTCGATGAAGGATCATAATCTTTGACTTCAAAGCTCACGATATTATCCTTAAGCTTGTACTTGCACCTGATTTCTTTTCTTCCATTTATATCAGATTGGTAGCTGTAAGGATTCAATTCTTTCAAATCACCCACCGATGTATGAACGATTAACTGTTTGTTTTTTATTTCGAGTTTATCAGCTCCCCGATATTTTAATGCGATCCGTGAAATATCAGCACCCGGTTTTATAATAAGATCATATTGCACTGCCCCCGCATTCGAAAAATAACGAACATCCACATTGGGATAAACATTTTTAACTGTGATACCCTGGTAAACCTTGCAATCGGTGCCCCATTTTGTAGAATCATTACCGATAAAATAATTATTGTATCCCGGCAAGGGTTTGTCTGCAATAATTTCCGGGTCTTCATTTCCATTCAAAAATTCAACTTTATATGCATGTGAATGAAGCGTAAGATCTGTTGCAGGCGCTGTTCCATGTTTGTGCATTAAGTCAGTGATCTTTGCCAGGTCAACGGGGTTATGCTGCAGAACCATAAACCCGTTTTTTTCAACATAAAATGCACCCGAGGAAACTTGTCCGAGAAATTTTATTTGGTTATCCCATTGCCCTTTGTTTTCGACAAACTCAATATTATTATACTGGGCCTTGAGGACAGCAGCAGGAAGCAAACAATAAAGAAGAAGTATTACAAGTGTACGGTTCAATTTTCTTTTTACCAATTTAACAAAAATCACCGATAAATATTTTAAAATCTTATGTTAAGAAATACGGCTCCAGACAGTTTTACTTTTTTGTGACGACAGGAAATTTTTTAAAGGCAAATTTTCGGCCGAAACAAGGTCGGGGTCTTCCTCCAGAATCTTCATGGCTATATTTTTCGCAGTTTCTAAAATAGGCCTGTCTTTGACTATACTTACCAGGTTAAAGTTTAATTCACCACTTTGCCTTGTTCCTTCAATATCACCGGGTCCACGAAGGTCAAGGTCTTTTTCTGCGATCAAAAAGCCATCATTGGTAGAAGTCATTATGC
>JBIOGV010000431.1:0-2031 GCA_044448365.1 Chitinophagales bacterium | reverse complement strand
GTTTATTCTTCAGCTTATTTCTAACCGTTACTTCTTTCGCTCAATTACCTGCGAAAAATTATGAGAAAGAGTGGAAACAGGTTGATGATCTTATAAAAAAAGAACTTCCCAAATCGGCATTAGAAAAGGTAAAATCGATCTACCAGTACGCAAAAAAAGATAAACAGGATGCACAGGCTATTAAAGCACTGATCTATATGCTTGGCCTGGAAGATAATGTTTCCGAAAACAGTGAAGCGAAATTTATTGCTGACCTGGAAAAAGAAATCGGCTCACTGAATGAACCCGCTCAATCAATTCTCAACAGTTTGCTTGCAGAAATATACGGGGCCTACTACCAGCAACACAGGTATCAATTATATGAACGAACAAATACACAAGGTTTTAAAAAGGAAGACATAGCAACATGGACAGCGGATGATTTCCACAAAAAGATCAGTGAACTTTACTTACTATCCATAAAAAATTCACCCGTTCTTAAACAAACAAAACTCGGGGCTTATGATGGCATCATCACAAAAGGAAATATGCGTCATCTTCGTCCGACCCTTTTTGACCTTCTCGCCCACCAGGCACTTGAATATTTTAAAAATGATGAGCGGGACATCACAAGACCGGCTTATGCCTTTGAAATCAATGATGCAACAGCATTTGATCCTGCCGCTGATTTCATTCATCACAAATTTGTAACAAAGGATTCGCTATCCTTAGAACAGGAAGCCTTATTAGTTTACCAGCAATTGATCGCTTTTCATTTGAATGATGAAAACCCAGGCGCTTTGATCGACGTGGACATCGAAAGAATTGAGTTTGTAAATGAAAAAGGAGTCCAGCAAAATAAGGAAGAATTGTATCTCGCTGCATTGAATCATTTAGGCCATCACTATGAAAATATTCCCGCTGCATCGCAGGCATCGTATTTAATTGCACAGCACTATAGTGAAGATGCCTCAACCTATCAGCTTTATGGCGATACCACTCATCGTTTCGATAAACTAAAAGCAAAGGAAATCTGCGAAAAAATCCTGGCACAGAAAGATTCTTCGGAAGGCAAGGTCAATTGTTACAATTTATTGAACGAACTAAACGCAAAAGATCTGAAATTCCTGGTTGAAAAAGTAAATATTCCCGATCAGCCGTTCAGGGCAATGATCCAGTATAAAAATTTTTCACAGGTCTACCTGCGTTTGATCAAGGCAGATGACAAAATAAAAAGCGAACAGGAAAATTATTATGATGAAAAATTCTGGAATAAAATAACCGGTATTTCACCGATTCGAAGCTGGGATCAAATTTTACCGGATACAAAAGATATGCAGGAGCATTCTGCAGAAATAAAAATAGATGCTTTGCCGGCGGGAGATTATGTGCTGGTGCTGAGCACAGCCAAAGATTTCAATATGAAATCCCTGTTGGGCGCAAGATCATTCTATGTATCCAATATCAGTTATGTAAATAATGGTCCGGATTATTTTGTACTTCACAGGGAAACCGGTCAGCCATTAATGAATGCATTCGTGCAGGTCTGGAATCAGGCATACGATGATAAAACATCAAAATACATTAAAGAAAAAGGTGAAAACTACAAAACTGATGACAAGGGTTTTTTCAGACTTGAAGTAAAAAAAGAAAACTCTTATAACAACAGTTTCTTACTGGACATTAATTACAAGGGAGAAAGATTGTACATGAGTGAAGATTTGAACCAGTATTACAATAATGACATTCCACCAGCTCCGCCAGCAAAAGAAAACATTTCTGTCTTTCTTTTTACTGACCGATCCATTTACCGCCCCGGTCAAACCCTTTTTTTCAAAGGAATTGCCATTACAAGCGACCCGGTTGAAAAGAAAAATAATATCGAAACAAATTATGAGACGGTCATCTATTTGCGGGATGCTAATTATCAATTGGTCGACTCGATGAAGGTTACAACAAATGATTATGGCTCCTTTTCAGGAAAATTTCAATTACCGCAATCAGGCTTAAACGGACAATTCACGCTTTTAATGAAAGACGACAAAGGTTCGG
>JBIOGV010000430.1:0-2043 GCA_044448365.1 Chitinophagales bacterium | reverse complement strand
TGAGACCTTTTTATTAATTTTCGGATTCTAACAATTCTTAGGACCCTTACTAATGAGATTTTTCCGATTGCCGTTTACCCTGGTGGTAACTACTATATTTGCCTGCCTTTGCAGTTCTGCGCAGGATTTTTCTAATAAAGGAAAAGAGTTTTGGTTAGCTTACTGTTACCACGTAGGCATGATTAATCCCGGCGGGCCACCTACAATGACCCTTTATATCACTTCTGATCTGGCCACCACGTACAATATTGAAATTTATGGAGGTTCGGTTTTGCAAACCGGCTCTATTGCATCCGGACAGGTTGTAACTGCAACAGTTCCTCCTGCCTATTTTATAAATGACGAGGGCATATTTAACAACAGGGCTATTCATATTACATCAGCAAAAGGTGTGGTTGTATATTCTTACATAACCAGGAGCCAGGCAAGCGGCGCTACATTATGTTTGCCAACGCCGGTACTTGGAAAGGAATACTATTCGATGAACTTTACCCAGGTTTCTAACGAACCGAATTCGAATTCGTATGTTACAATCGTAGCAGTAGAAGATAATACTTCGGTAGAAATAACTCCTTCCGCGAATACAAAAAATGGATGGCTTGCCAACAGTGTACATATTGTAAATCTGAATAAAGGCGATATTTACCAGGTGCTCGGAGCTCTTGATGCAACCAATAGCAGTACGGGTGTTGATCTTACCGGCACCCATGTAAAATCAGTTTCGTCGGGCACTGGTGGTTGTAAAAAAATTGCTGTGTTTTCCGGAAGTGGGAAAGTCAGAATTCCCGAAAATTGTAATTCTACCAGCTCTGACAATCTTTATCAGCAATTGTATCCTACCGGGTCATGGGGTCTGAAATATTTGACAGTCCCCAGCAACAATAATCCTTTTAATTACTACAGGGTTGCCAAAAGCAATCCCGCCGCCAATGTATATGTGAATGGCGTATTAGTCCCCCCGGGTTCATTTCAAAATGGGATCTGGTACCAGTTTTTTAATAACACACCTAATTTGATCCAATCAGATCTTCCAATTTCGGTAGCTCAATATTTTACGACCCAGGGTTGTGATGGCAATGGAGCGCCTTATGATCCTGATATGATAGTCCTGAACCCCGTTGAGCAAAATATTGATAACGTAACACTGGTAAGTTCAAATTTATATTCGCCGGATCAACAAATACATCACCTGCATGTAATTATTCCAAATGCAGGGACAGGGATCTCATCTTTTAGATTGGATGGTGCACCAGTCAGCGGTTGGAAAGTTCATCCCTCTGATCCGGGATATTCATACATATACTTTGGAAATGTAAGCCAGGGATATCACACTTTGATTTCCGATTCAGGATTTAATGCTCTCGCTTATGGATATGCAACTGCAGAATCTTATGGATATTCGGCAGGTGCAAACGTGAAAGATCTCTATCAATTTATCTCCATAAAGAATCAATATGCTGTTGTGAATATTCCTGCCGGTTGTAAAAATTCTCCATTTCAGTTTTCAATGACCTTTCCATATCAGCCTACCCAAATAGCATGGAAATTTTCAGGCTTATTTCCTGATACAACCCTAAACACTCCCGTTTATGATTCAACATGGGTGGTGAATGGAAGACAGTTGTACAGGTATAGACTTCCGGATTCTTACTCAATTCCTGCTGCCGGCACATATCCTATCCAGGTATTGGCGCAAAATCCAACGCCGGATGGTTGCAGTGGTGAACAACAAATCGACTATGATCTGCAGGTGTTTGATCCA
The DNA here is from genome assembly GCA_044448365.1 of Chitinophagales bacterium. Taxonomy (GTDB): domain Bacteria; phylum Bacteroidota; class Bacteroidia; order Chitinophagales; family Chitinophagaceae; genus VBAU01. The sequence goes on along the minus strand of JBIOGV010000430.1, from coordinate 281 downwards.
CCGCTTGCTGATTTTTCGTTTTCAAGTAATGGCTGTCTTACTGACTCAGTTCATTTTTCAGGGAATGCTGTTACGGGCGGTCGCAACGTTGTTAACCAATCCTGGAATTTTGGAGATGCTGGTCTTGCATCTGTTCAAAATCCCGTACATCTTTATTCTTCGGCAAATTCCTATACTGTTAAATATTCTGTTATTACGGATATTGGCTGTCTTTCTGATACTGTTAAAAAAACAGTTGCTATCAGTGTTCCCCCGCTGGCAAATTTTGCAGTATCATCGCC
>JBIOGV010000429.1:0-2102 GCA_044448365.1 Chitinophagales bacterium | reverse complement strand
TTTGCGTTGTCACAAACTGTGATTACAAAATCAAAGTCTATATCCCGGTATTCATCAATGTTGTTTGAAGTATGGTTTGAAATATCAATGCCATCCTCCTTCATCGTTTCAATTGCTTTGGGATTTACGCCATGAGTTTCTATACCCGCACTATAAATCTCAGTCTTGTTTCCAGCAAAATGTCTTATATATCCTTCTGCTATCTGGCTGCGGCAACTATTGCCTGTACAAAGAACAAGAATTTTTTTCATGATGAATTTTTATACAATCAACCAGATGATGTTTATGATCGTGAATTTAGGATTGAATCCCAGAAACACTTTCAGGATCAAAACTGAAAAAGTAATGATAACCTGCTTGCAATATTTTTTCAGAAAAGATTTAATTACAACAATCCGGCCCACAGCAGGACGTTGGTTTTTCTGCATAAACGGTAATACTGAATATACCGATGTTACCGGCTTTGAATTTGGCTAATTCTTCTTCGTCCAGGTAATTCTTTAAAATATCATCCGGAATGATGATCGGCTTTTCCTTCTGCAACAAGACATTGACAAATCCGTTCGAGTTGATCAATTCCAGGTAAACCTCTTTTTGTATAGCACCCGCTACACAACCAGCGTACATCTCCGCATCTTTTCGCAAGGCTTTGGGAAGAGTGCCTATCAACACTATGTCTGAAATGCTGAAATGTCCGCCGGGTTTTAATACACGAAATATTTCCCTGAACACTCCATTTTTATTGGGCACAAGATTCAAAACGCAGTTGCTTACAATTACATCAGCGACATTTGCAGTCACAGGTATTTTTTCAATATCACCCTGCCTGAATTCCACGTTGTGATAACCCAGTTTGTTTGCATTGGTTCTTGCTTTTTCGATCATGGCGGGGGTAAAATCAATTCCAATTACCTTTCCGTCTTCACCGGTTTCAGCTCTTGCAATAAAGCAGTCATTGCCTGCCCCGCTTCCGAGATCGATCACAGTATCACCCTTTTTTATCCTGGCGAATTGTGTGGGCAAACCGCAACCCAGGCCAAGATCCGCATCAGGATTGTAGCCTTGTAAGCCGCTGTAATCATCGCTCATGATATTATAGACTTCATCAGAGCAGCATCCCGAGCCACAGCAGGATGATTGATTTACCTCTTTTTCCTGTAAAGCGATCTCACTGTATTTCTGCTTCACCATTTCTTTAAGTTGTTCAGGATTTTCCATTTTATTTTTTATTGTTAACAACAATTGTTTTTGCTTTCCAGTTTTTGGGAAATGCCACGGAAATAGGTTTGCAACTTCCCGATTGCTTTTTCATCAACGCAATAACAAATAGTATTTCCTTCTATGGTGCCTTTTATCAGCCCGGCATTTTTTAACTCTTTTAAGTGTTGTGATATTGTGGGCTGTGCCAGGGGCAATTCATTTACAATATCACCGCAAATACAGGCATCCACCTTCATAAGGTATTCCATGATAGCAACCCTTGCCGGATGTCCCAACGCTTTAGTCAGTGTCGCGATGGCATTTTGTTTTTGGGTGAAATGCTCTGTTTTTGTAGCGCCCATTTCTTGAATTTAATATTGCAATATTACGATAAATATAAAGTAAAAACAAATTTTTACGAATAATTTAAAATGATGACTGCAAATTGCCGTGCCGAAGTATTGTCGGATTCAATGCATCAGGATTTTATCAAGGAATTCAAATACATCTGTTTCCCATTTAGTGATGCTGTTAAAGATCAGGTTATGGGCTTCATTTGCGGAGCTTCCTGATTTTGGATAGATTTTTAATAAATGCGGTTTATTGTTGCGGTTCATTGTACTGTCAAGAACATGACCTGGTTTTATTGAATAATCATTCTGAGCATGAATGATCATTACGGGAGCCGATATATTTTTTGCCGCGCCGATCAACCGTACACGGAGTTGAAAAGAGTGGTCCCAACTATAGCCCCCGGGGCTAAAGGCGACTACAGCCTTTACGTCTTGCCGGTGTTCTGCAACGAGCAGCGAAAGTGAGGCTCCAAAGGAATGACCCATGATTGCCATGCGATTTTTATCCACTCCCTTTGTTTTTTCCAGGAAACGAATGCCTGAAATCAT
>JBIOGV010000428.1:0-2179 GCA_044448365.1 Chitinophagales bacterium | reverse complement strand
CACTATGCTTGCGAGTAATTGTACAGGAGTACCATAACAAATAATTGTATCAGGGCCTGCATCAGCAATAGGATAGGGAATAGCTTTTACAGTTACATTACCGGTAGCAGAGCAATGACCGATACTGGCAGTAACCTGGTATGTAGTGGTCGTGTTTGTTGTTATAACCGGGTTTGGCGATGTCGGATCATTCATATTCAACGCAGGTGTCCATAAAAAATGCAAACCATCACCGCTGGTGTGTAACTGGATAGCATCTCCCTGGCAAATTACGGTATCACTATAGGCATTCAGAGTTACGAAATCCACCACTCTTACTTTTACCGAATCCACGTTCATACAGCCATTTTGATCAAGATTTACCTGGTAAGAAATTGTTGTTGGAGGATTGACAGTAGGTGCTGATGTATTTGCATTTGAAATATTTAATCCCGGTGACCAGCTAAATAAACCATTCCCTGAGGCCTGCAATTGAAGATGATCGCCATTGCATATTAATGTATCCCGAAAAGCAAGATTTATTGGCGGCTTATCAATAATGGTGATAGTATTAGTTGTCGTGTCAATACATCCTTTGCTACTCGTAACAATCAATTGTACGGGATAACTGCCTGTAGATGTAAAAGTGTAAGAAGGATTTTGCAAATGCGAAGTGTCACCGGTTGCTGAACCAGCTCCAAAATCCCAGCTCCACGTATCAACGATTCCATACCTGGTTCTTGTTGTATCTGAGAATTGTATTGGTTTGTTTATGCAAATGCCATTGGAGATAAATCCTGGAAAAAATCCCGGGTATACTTTTGCCAAAGCAGTCGTTGAATCAGTACAGGCAAGACCTTTATTGACCACGAGCTTGATGGTGTATGTTCCCGTATCGCTATAAGTATATGTGGGAGATTCGAGGTTTGATGTATCGTTTGACAACCCGGTAACACCAAAATCCCAATATTGATTTTGAATATCCGGGCTGGGCAAGGTATTGGAAAGGCTTAGATTGAAACCATCGCAGGTTATATACTGGGGTTTTAACTGTGCCGCAATAGGAATACAATCACCCACTCTTATATGAAGCTCTTTACGTGAAAAAGCAAAAGGGTCTCCATTCCTGATTTCGGCTACACAAACGGTTACAACATATTCGCCCATGTTAGTAGGTGCAGTGCCACTTATAAGACCAGTTACAAGATCTATTGTTACACCGGGACCCATGGGCTGTTCTCCACCATATGGATCAATATAAGGAACTGTTTCGTATGGAGGTGCAGTTGCAGTAACGGGAGCTGAATTATTTCCGGCATCACCTCCGGACCAGGCACTGCAAAAAAAGTAGGTCAATGAATCGCCATCCGGATCTGTTGCTTTAAAGGAATAATCAAAATGGCTATTAGCACATACAACTACGGTATCATTGATCGGGAATACCGGGCTGCTGTTTTTTGGAGCATTTATTCCCTTCGAACTGCCGGGAATAGTTATGCTGTAAGTATTTCCTACAGAATTTGAATTGGAAACATTTTCCATTCCTGCTATCCGGCAGCAACGCTGGTATGAAATTGTATAACCATTTGCTCTTGGCGCTAATTCTATCAATGGCAGGTCATAAACAACAATATAATAATAGCAACCTCTCTGATCTCCTGAAATACATTTTTCATCTCTTGCTTTTCCTAATTCATATTGACTGGTAATTGGAACACTTACGTTTTCAAGAAATTGATTTGTACTTCCGTCAAAAAAAGTAAAATTGATTGGACTGTTTAGTTGTCCTGAATTCGGAAAACAGATCATGTAAACTGTAAGCGTAATTCTGTAACGGAGATTGGATGGATCCTGTGTTCCCGGTCCGAGATATTGATAAGTAAAAAATCCTCCTTTAATATGATTCCCATGTGCTGACAGACATAACGAGAATAAGAAAAGAAAAAAAAGCAGGTAGCGTTTCATTTGTCAAGGTTAGGATTGGTCAAGTCAGGTTTACGAGGTAATCGTTTAGAATAGTATTGCTTTTTTTTGTTTCCTCAAGCATTCCCATGTGACTTGAGTCATAAAGAATATGAAAATACGATTTTTCAGGCAGATGACACTGCTCCAGTATGTCATTTAAAGGGATCGCAGAATCATATTTTCCGGCAATAAAAAGCATGGGAATTTTTAGATTTTTTAAAACGGCTGTGCGGTT
>JBIOGV010000427.1:0-2191 GCA_044448365.1 Chitinophagales bacterium | reverse complement strand
CTCTTTTTTAACTGGAATTTCCATGTCGGGCTGGGCGGTAATGGGATCTTGCTGTTTTTGCACAGTGATTTTTTTCTCTTTAGGATGTTTTTCCATGCTAACTTCCGGGTTATACTGCACATGATTATTATCATTCGCTTCATTTTTGGAATTTACTACAGATGGAGCTTGTTCTTTGGAAGCGGATTTAGCGACTTGGATCTCTGTGTTTTCCTTAGGTAATAATGCAATGACAAAAATTATTAATAGCACTGCCGCCGCCCAATAATAGATAAGGTGTATTCTTCTGGCAGGCTTTTTATTGAGACTAATGTTCAATCGCCCCCACATCTCATCCGTATCAATAGAAGATATATCATTAGCCTCTAAAGTTTTTATCTTTTGCCTGATGATATCTTCGGATCTTCCGTCTTTCATAAAACTATTTGTTTTTCATGCAACAATTTTTGTAAAAATACTTTAGCCCTGCTCAATTGCGATTTCGATGTCCCTTCAGATATCTTCAGCAACTCAGCAATTTCCCTGTGGTTATACCCTTCAATAAAGTATAGATTGAATACAACCCGGTAACCGTCAGGTAATGTATTTATTAATTGAAGAACTGCATTTGCATTCATGCCCGCCAATATCTCTTCATCCATCACAATTTCAGTAGCCACTTCCTCCCCAACAAATGTAACGTCCTTATTTTTACGAAGAAACATAAAACATTCATTCAGCATTATTCTTTTCAACCACGCACCGATACTCCTGCTATCTGTATATTCAAACACTACCGTCCCAATATAATCAGAACAGAATCAGTTGATTAGCATTATTTTCAATTGGTCTTTGTATGTGAGGTGGCTGAAACAGTTGATTTATCTCACTTTTATTAAGCATGGTAAGACTCAATATCTGTAATATTTCGTAGGTCGAATACGGGATTTTCATTTTTTGTTTCATCATTACTACCGTTATGTATGCTATAATGGCAGTGTATATTTGGATTCTTACCGCATTTTCAGAATATCCCCAAAAGGATTTTATCTTGAGGTGCTGCTTTATCCATTTGAAAAATAATTCTACCTGCCACCTGTTTTTATATAGCAGCGCTATTTCCAATGCGGTTAACTGAAAATTATTAGTGGCGAACTCAAACGTAATACTGGTTTCTGTATCATAGTATTTGATTCTTCTTAGCTTTTCCGGGTAGTCTTTGTTTGCTTGATAATTATTAAACCGAATGGTTTGATCGCAAATCACCCCTGTTGTCCTATCTACTTTTGCCGAATAAAGCCGTCTGTAATTTGTATTATTCTTAAGCCTGGTAACAAAGAATGCATTGTTGCTATTGATTTTAAACAGCCTGTCAAAATCCCAATACCCTTTGTCTAAAACATAAATGCTTCCTGCTTCTATTTCTATAAAATCAAGAAAATTTACGTCTGCTACAGACCCATCTGATATGTGAATGAAAGTCGGAATGCCAGTTTTTACATCCAACTGGGTATGCATTTTGACAGCCCCTTTCTGCTTTCTGAACTTTGCCCACCAAAAAACACTAAGGCATAGGTCAATAGTAGTTGAATCAATAGCATACACGTTTCCCTCCACCTTCAGTTCCAAATCACTTTTGTCACGGCAGACCTTACGGGCTTCGGTTATGAGCATGTAGGCATAATCGGCAAATATGCGCCAATCCCGATGTTCATTAGCATGTGCCAGATTGTTTTTTGACAATCCTGTTCCCATGCCTAAATGATACCACTGATTTTGTTGCGTGCTAAGGCAGGTTATCAAATCGCTCAGGCTTTCTCTGTGGGATAGCTGCCCGAACATAAGGCACATTAACTGATGCCAGCAAGTGAAATGCTTAACTTTATAATTGCCGTTATACTTCTTTATGCACTTGGTAAAATCATTAGGGTCAAGTAGAGATGTCACTTGTGAAAAAACATATTTGCCAGTATTCATCTGGGGAAAATATGCCAAATCGGCACATGCGGAAAATGCACCACTTTCTGAAATCGTTTGAACTTTAAACCCTATTGAAAGGCCTGCTGGTTATGGCTTTCAGAAGATCGTTCTTTGCAACGTTGGGACGGTAGTGACGTTCTTTCAACTCCAATGCCGTCTTCAGGTACAGTTTTACACTTTCCATCTTTTGTTTTTCATTCTTCCCTTTAAATACGTGCTGAGATGCAGTGCG
>JBIOGV010000426.1:0-2236 GCA_044448365.1 Chitinophagales bacterium | reverse complement strand
CGGTATTTTCTATGATTATAATTATAAAGGAAATGGTTTGAAGGTGCAGGAGATCATTGATGACGGCCCTCTTGATAAGGCTTCCAGTAAAATAAAAGCAGGCTGCATCATTGAAAAAATTGATGGCGATCCCATAACAGATTCTGTTGACCATTACAAATACCTGAACAGGAAAGAAAATAAATACACACTGCTTTCAGTATTTAACCCGGCAACGAATGCAAGATGGGAAGAAGCCGTAAAACCCATTTCAACGGGTGATGAGTTTCAGCTTCTTTACAAACGCTGGGTAAACGCACGACGCAAAGAAGTAGATAGTTTGAGCGGTGGTAAAGTAGGTTATGTGCATGTGCGCGGAATGGATGATGACAGCTACCGTACTGTTATTGAAGACGTGCTTGGCAAGAATATTGAAAAAGAGAGCATCATTGTTGATACACGTTTCAACGGTGGGGGCAACCTGCATGAACAACTTTCTGATTTCCTCAATGGAAAAAAATATTTTGACGTGATCCCTCATGGACAAACGGTGGGATATGAACCTTATGACAAATGGATAAAACCATCGATCGTATTAATGGGGGAATGCAATTATTCTGATGCTCATTTATTTCCTGTGGCTTATAAACTTAAAAATGTAGGCAAAACGATTGGCATGCCTGTTCCCGGCACCGGTACTTTTGTATGGTGGGAGCTGCAAATAGACCCGACGCTTGTATTCGGAATTCCGCAGGGCGGATGGAGAATGCCTGATGGAAAGTTTTGCGAAAACACGCAACTGGAGCCGGATATAAAAGTCAGGAACGAGCCTGCCAGTGCTTCTTTTGGACAGGATCAGCAAATAGAAGCTGCGGTAAAGGAATTACAAAAACCAACTAAAACTTTCTAAACTCATTATTTTTTTCGACAGCCAACGGGTCTAGGCCGTTGGCTATATTTATCAAATAGTATTAGGTATGGCTGCATTGCTACTATCTCATAGGTTCTTTTAGGTTGTTCTTCTAAATAAACTTTGAGAGAATTCCACTAAAAATATCGCCCCATGCATGTGAAATCATATTTGGTCTGAGACTATTACGCCATATTGCGAGAACCCCATAAAATATACCGAAAACACTAATTACAATCACTTGTTTAAATCCCTGGTATCCATGCGATATTCCAAATATTACTCCTTGAATCAGTACAGCAGCAAATCGATTACCAGTCAGAACGAGGATCTGCCCTTGAAGATAGCCACGATAAACAAATTCCTCACAGATTCCTGCTGAAATTGAAAGAAGTATCCAGGCTATAATTTCAAGATGACCCTTAGGAAGAAGCACATTAACGGATTTGGCAGAGTCAGGTCCAAGAAAATACTTCACAATCATTTCAACTCCAATCCAAACTATCCAAAAAGACATAGCGATCCCAAAATCTAGGAGTATTTTTTTCCAATTAATCCATCTCCCTCCAATTAGATCATGTACTTTAATATTTTTTCCAAGTTTCAGACCAAACCACACGAAGTAAGCTAATAACCACTCACACGCTATAAGTGAAAGATAAAGTGGTAAGGAAGAGGAATGCTTCTGAGAATTTACTTGAGTTGGAGTGGGTATGTTCTGCCAATAAACTCCCAATACAACAATAATTGCCAAAATAAGAATGAACACGAAGGTATGCCAGATAGGAGCCAAGAGCTTACCCTCATATTTTTGAGGCTTCAATCCTGAGTTAGAACTATTGTCCATAACGAATAGTTTTGATGAGCGGGTAAATTAGATGGAATAATTTGTTAGTGCATCTACTAACTAATTCATATGGTTGCCAAATTACCTATTTAAATTTAACATACGACTACATTCGATTACATTTGTAGGCTTTCATTTTTTGGGTCATTTAAAACCAGCATTTTTTGTCAATCGCCTCGACTTGAAAAATCAAGTCACTGCGTGCTGAGTCACTCTCTTATGCTTCAGGTCATTTTATTCAGCAATGTTTGAGAGTTTATTTGCTCAGCATCAAAAAATTCTCCCCCGGCTTTAACTCAAATCTTTTTTCTTTCCACAATAAATAACCCGGCGTGTTAGACGGAAGTGTTACTGATGTTTTCCAGCTATCACTCATCTTTTCAAAATTCACCAAAATATTTCCATTGGGGTGAGGAATGGCACCGCTTGCATGAGTGAGTACACCTAAATGCGGGACAATTTTTATTTTTTTAAAACCCGGTGCGTCGCTATCAATACCG
>JBIOGV010000425.1:0-2253 GCA_044448365.1 Chitinophagales bacterium | reverse complement strand
ACTTACAAACCATAATACTATATAATCATGTCCACGTTCTCCGTGGTGTTACGCTTTTCGAATAAATAAGAAAAATAAAAATTATCGAATGTGATGCTGATCCCGATAGCTATCGGGATATACCTCGGCATCAGTTACGCTCAATGCGGGAATGTCAAACAGATCAATCCTAAACATCTGCCCCGATACATCGGGACAAGTTTTACAAAAGGCAACCCCATTAAATAACAAAAAGTGGATTTTGTATCTTTACGCAAACATCGTTTATGACAGCCAGTGAAAAAGAATTAAATCTCTACATTAAGCAATTAACCAATGAAGAAAAAAAACAATTAGCGGCTGAATTAAAGAAACAATTATTATTAGCCGAGGCACAAAGATTGTCTGCATTCAAACCCAGGAAAGCTATTCCAATGCAGGAGATAGTAAAAGAAGTCCGCATAGTCAGAAAAAAACGTAATGCCGCTTAAAATTGTAATTGATACCAATATCTGGGTCAGTTATTTTATCAATGCAAGAGCTGATTATCTTATCAAATGGGTCACAGATCGTTCGTTAATTGTATATACTTCCAATGAATTAGCAGAAGAGCTTGAAGAGGTACTCAGTCGTCCTAAATTCAAAAAACAATTTCCATTTTCTACTAGTGATTTTATTAGTCTTCATCTTCGTATAAGTGAATTAGTAAAAACTATTCCGCAATATCATCTTGCTCCCGATCCAAACGACAATTTTCTATTTGATCTTTGTAAGAAAGTAAACGCCGATTACCTTGTTACATCTGATAAAAAGTTATTGAATTATTTTCCGGATTTTCAGCTTGAAATAATAAGTTTTAATGAATTAAGAAGTCGAATTTAAGGTTTAGAAGTCTGAGCTTTTCTTCTGCTGCTCCGTTCTTCTTAGTGTTCCGCTTTGCAAATAAATCAGAAAAATAAAAATTATAGAATGTTATGTTTAGATTGTATCTAAACATCTGTTTAGCTCACGCTAGAGTCCGAGCTAACTCGCAAAAAAAAGTTGATGACTAAGACAACAATAAAAACATGAAATGATTCCAGCCTTGCAAACTGAAATTACTTTAAGTTCTTTACGGCGGTTGTTGGTACCCTAACACACATAATCCCTCTGGATCCATCAAAAGCCTGAAAGTTAATTACTGTTAAAATGAGAGTTTTGTCGCTTTAGTACGTTTGTTCATCTCATTCATGAAAATCATTCTCTTTCCTGATCATAGATTTGCTCAAATTATTTTATCACTATAAAATATACTACGATGAAAAAAAGATTAACCGCTTTAGTTGCAGCAACCATATTGTTTATGGGCACCGCATTCGCAAATAAGAACATCGAACCTTCGCAGCCTTTACAAAATGAATTTAATCGTTTGTTCAGTCAACCAACAGAAGTTAAATGGGAACTCGTGTCCAATTTTTACAAGGTGAGTTTTGTACAATCAGGACAGCACATTACTGCCTTTTTTAATCCATCTGGCAAGATCGAAGCTGTTTCCAGGAATATCAGTACGGTTTATCTGCCTTTGATCTTACAAAAAAGTCTGCAGGAAAAGCTCTCCTCATCCTGGGTTTCTGAATGTTTTGAAGTGGATGGAAAAAATGGCATCAAATATTATGTAACTATCGAAAATGCAAATGAAAAAGTTCTTTATGAGTCAACCGGTAATGATTGGTCTAAGTATACGCAAACCGGTATTATATAGAATTTCAGAATCTATTTAATGAACAGGACAATTAATTCTCAGCTTTTCAGAGTGTTCAGGTTTCCGAAAAATATAGAATGGAATGGTCGTAGATCAGGTATCGGTTCTCAGCATTTTCAACAATTGCATAATTAAATCGTCTATTTTGCTGCTGAAGTATTAATGTCTTCAGCTATCCCGGAATTGATCATTCCAAAAAGATCAACAGATAAATTTAAAAGATATAAGACTGCTTCATTGGAGAAAGAATAGCCGCTTGGTCTCCCGATGGAAAAACCTTTTTCTATTAATTCTTTACTTTGCTGTTCTGTAATATCGCCAATTCTTCTAAGGTAAAGAAAAAGGCTTTTTCCTAAATCATGTTTAGCATGTTCAACTATTGATTGCTTCCTGGGCTCCTGAATAAACAAACGATCACCGATCACGCCAACAAGCCGCCCATTGTTAGTTTCACAACCAATATATAGCTGTACCCATTTATCCAAATGATCCATACCATTCAAAATACATCATTTTCCTAACTCCTTTTAGGT
>JBIOGV010000424.1:0-2255 GCA_044448365.1 Chitinophagales bacterium | reverse complement strand
AGGTATCCTTCCCATCTTCCAATGGACAAAGAATGGAATCAATACAGGAACAGACACAAATGTCTACTCTGACAATAATTTGAAGAACGGCGACGTACTCAATTGTATTCTTTCTTCAGGCAATACTTGTGTAACGACCAATCTGGTCACAAGCAACAATGTAACGATAAAAGGATGTATAGAAGGTTTTCATGTTCCTACAGCATTTACTCCAAACAATGATGGGAAAAATGACAGGTTCATGCCTTTATTGTTTGGAAACGTAAAACAATACAAGTTTACCATTTATAATCGTTGGGGCCAGGTTGTCTTTCAAACAGGCGAAGTCGGCAAGGGATGGGATGGAACAGCCGGAGGTGTCAAACTCGATCCAACTATTTTTGCCTGGATGTGTACGTACCAGTTGGAAGGTGAAAGAATAAAAACAGAGAAAGGAACGGTAGTACTTGTAAGATGAAAAGCGTACCCGGAATTCTTTACTTGCATTCTTCCAATGAAGAATTGTTATTCCTCAGGCAAAAGTTTGATCCAACAGATAGAACCCGCCAAAAACAATGGCTACAATAATTACAAGGCCTATGATCCCTGCCAGCACCGCATTCCACATGGGCCACATCTGTCCTCCGGCAGCGATATGTGCTTTAATTTTCGCACCCTGCAGATTTTGAACCAGGTAATAAACTCCAACGCTGTATGCAATCGGTAGTAAAGGTCTTGGAGCCTTTTCCGGTAAAAAATAGGCGATAACAAATAATACAACAGTAGAAACAATGGCGATCATCCATGTTGTTTTAACTTTCTCCGTTTCGCCCAATTCTTTGTAATTCTCGGCTACCAGGTAGCCCGCAACAAGAGGTCCTCCTAAAAATGTAGCAATTCTTATTGCATTCTCCGTATGAAGCTTACTGGTCGGTCTCTCGGGAAAAATGTTCTCCTCCATAGTTGTAAATGAATGCTGAAAAATAAAGATAACTGAAGAAGTGCAGACATACAAGCCACAAATGATCCTGTGCTTTGCATTTCATGGTTTGATAATTGCAAATAAATCTCTTATTTCTTTCAATAGCATAAATTCGCTGATACTTCAATCCGATTATTCTTAAAATAAAGTAAAATGAAAATAGTTAGAGTAATTTATACAGCCAGGGCCGATTTTGCCGGACAAAATCAAAACAACATAAAAAATGTTATGTCCGATCTGCAAAAACTAAATTACCCGGGCATTAATTACAACGCCTGCCTGGGAGCTGATGGTAAAACCTTCACGCATACAGCATTTTTCAAATCGGATGATGATCAGAAATTGCTCAGCGAATTGCCCTCCTTTAAATTTTTCCAGGAACAGCTTAAATCAAACGGGTTTGAAGTTCCTCCCAAACAGGAACTTTTGAATTTGGTAGGTTCATCTTCAAGCATCTTTAATTCCTGAAGTTTTTTTATTCACGCCTGCAATCCCAGATGTTATTTATAAATAAAAGTGACTATCGGGATGTACCTCCCTCACGATTTCTTAGTGGACTTTGTCAAACTTTGTGGCCATTGTGACCAAAAAAATAGGACACTAACCTGCCTGCCGGTAGGCAGGGTTCACAACGAACCACAATGATCACAAAGTCTATCCTATCTTAATTATAGGTTCATTCACACGGACAGTCAACTAAATAATTCAATCCTTTAAAATTGCGTTTCCAATCGCGCAGTCCAAACATCTTTTCTTATTGCAATATTCATTCTTTAATTCTATCAAAGCCTGTGAATCAAAAGCGTTTTTGTTTTCAATTTTCAATTGTAGAAAGTCTTTGGTTATTGAATTATTTTCCGCAGCAGTTTCCTCCAGCCATCGCAAGGCTTTTTGCTTATACTTTTCCTCGACATGATAATTTCCATAAGCAAACAACATTGGTGAAATGGTATTAATAACAAGGTTATTGATCATCGCCGTTCCAAGTTTTTTTGGTTTATACGGCGAGGTCTCATTAAAGCGGTAATGATAATGCCAGTAATCATTCGCAGTAACATCAAACCATTTTTTTATCTCATTTACTGAATGCGCCTCTTTTATTTTTGAAAATAAATGCGCCGATTCCTGAACCAGCATGGCCAATTGAGCCAAACGGATGGTTGGAAAATTGCCTGGTCTCATTCTCAAAAAGAAAGTACTGCCGGCAATCGGTTTCAGGTCATATTTCTTTTTATAAAATTCATACTCCTTCTGCAACATTCCCGGATAATCCTCTTCAAAGTCCTCATTAAGT
>JBIOGV010000423.1:0-2264 GCA_044448365.1 Chitinophagales bacterium | reverse complement strand
GCACTACCTGGTGAAAACCTGACTGATTTTGCTGTAAGCAGCCTATGATTGGTTTCATGATTATTCGATAATTTAATTTACTAGCGCATACAGTCCTTTTCTTCTTAGTGAACTTTGTGCAACTCTTTGTGCTCTTTGTGACCAAAAATACAGGACACGAAGTGCACAAAGAAGCACAACGGGCACAAAGAAAGTTGTAGAACAGTTTCGGATTTATATATTCTGACAGTCATTTATTTTAATTAATAGTTAGGCAAATTTCTTATTTTGGATTTATATATGAAACTGTTGAGCCCGGCCATATCATCGCTTGCCCGTATGAGGCTCTGGCGTATTGAAGGATGGAAAAATAATCCGGTTGATGCGCAGCGCGAGGTGCTGCAGGACCTGGTGACCTCTGCGCAATACACAGAGTTTGGACGTAAGTACAATTTTTCAAAATTATTCAATATCAAATCCTATAAGCAGGCAATTCCTATTCATGAATATGATGATATCAAACCTTACATACAACGCATCCTGAATGGAGAACAGAATGTACTTTGGAACACACCTGTTTACTGGTTTGCAAAGAGCAGCGGCACTACAAGCGATAAAAGTAAATTCATTCCTGTGAGTGACGAAAGTCTGCAGGATTGCCATTACAAAGCTGCCAAAGATGTACTTACGTTGTACTATGCGTTTAATCCTGATTCGGAATTTTTAACGGGGAAAGGACTAGTGATCGGGGGCAGTCATACGATACACCAAATGAATGCGGAAGTTCAATACGGAGATCTAAGTGCCGTGTTATTGCAAAATTCTCCATTCTGGGCGCATTGGTTGCGAACACCTGATCTGAGCATTGCATTGATGGATGAATGGGAAGATAAAATCGAAAAACTGGCAAAAAATACAATCACAGAAAATGTGACTTCTATTTCCGGCGTACCTACCTGGACACTTGTATTGTTAAAAAGAATATTGGAGATCACGGGAAAACAAACGATTGGTGAAGTATGGCCGTCCTTAGAACTGTATATGCATGGTGGTGTTTCCTTTACTCCTTACACAGAGCAGTTTAAAAAAATAATCGGAAAAGACATCCATTATCTTGAAATGTACAATGCCAGCGAAGGTTTTTTTGGCGCCGATGAAATTCCTGGTGATGAAGGAATGTTATTGTTTGTGGATCATGGGATTTTTATGGAATTTATGCCTGTTGGTGAATATGGAAATTCAGAACCTCAAACTTTAGGATTGCAGGATGTCGAAATCGGGAAACACTATGCACCCGTCATTAGTACCAACGGGGGATTGTGGCGATATTTATTGGGAGATACCGTTCAGTTTACTTCGTTGTATCCTTTCCGCATAAAGGTTTCAGGAAGGTTAAAGCATTTTATCAACGCATTTGGCGAAGAGCTGATCGTTGATAATGCAGATAAAGCAATAGCGATCGCCAGCGAAAGAACGAATGCTATTGTTAATGATTATACGGCTGCGCCGGTTTATTTTTCGGAACTGTCAAATGGGGCTCATGAATGGTTGATAGAATTTGAAAAAGAACCGGGAAACATTGATCAATTCATTAATGAGCTTGACGATGCACTCAAAACAGTAAATAGTGATTATGAAGCCAAGAGGTATAAAGATATGGCATTGAGAAAGCCTGTTCTTCATTCATTGAAGCAGGGCATCTTTAATCAATGGCTAAAAGATAAAGGGAAATTAGGTGGTCAGCACAAAGTGCCAAGATTAAGTAACGACCGGAAATTTATCGAAGAAATAAAATTGCTGATGGGATCATAAAAGTTAAACAGTGTGACCCTTCACAGTCTTTGGCCATACTGCGCAACTCCCTTTAACAAGAATGAAAAGATAAATGGAGCGTCAACGGAAGATCAATAGAATTATTTTTGCTGGTCATATAAAAAAATTATGAAACTACTCGAAGGAAAAATTGCGATCGTAACGGGAGCTGCCCGCGGCATTGGTGAAGGTATTGCCCTGAAATTTGCAGAGCATGGGGCTCATGTTTTGTTTACTTATGTGAGTGACAGCAGTGCTGATAAAGCGAAAGCGCTGGAAGAAAAATTGAATGGCCTGGGAATCCAGGCAAAAGGATATAAGAGTAATGCAAGTGATTATAATGAATGCGAAAAGCTGGTGGCTGAAGTGACCGACCGATTTAAGACGATCGATATTTGCGTGAATAATGCCGGCATCTCAAAGGATAACTTATTGCTGCGCATGAGTGTTGAACAATGGGATGAAGTAATCCG
>JBIOGV010000422.1:0-2275 GCA_044448365.1 Chitinophagales bacterium | reverse complement strand
AATTGCTGCGCATGTTTCGCATACATTCCATCAATTCCAGTTTTTGATCCGCAGAAAACCGCTAATGAAGCAATTGGCATAGTCCACAATATTAACCATCAAAAGGAAGACAAATTTCTTTATCTTCAAAATTCTATTGCTTCATCATTGTGCTGTTGAACAAAAATTAATTTATGTCTCCCGGCTTACTGTTTGCGTTCGTTATCGGTTATTTTATTTTATTGCTCATCGTTGCCTGGTATACTTCGCGTAATGCAAATAATGAATCTTTCTTCATCGGCAACCGCAATTCCAACTGGATGCTGGTAGCATTCGGAATGATCGGTACGTCTTTATCGGGAGTAACCTTTGTTTCCGTGCCTGGCGCAGTGGGCAAAGCATTGTCGGATAATCCTTCTTTTTCTTATTTGCAGATCACATTTGGTTATTTGATCGGATATATTTTGGTAGCCTATGTGCTGCTGCCATTGTACTATCGTTTGCATGTTACCTCAATCTATAATTACCTGGATAATCGCTTTGGGTTGGTATCTTATAAAACCGGCGCTTCATTTTTTATTTTATCAAGAACATTAGGAGCCACTGCGAGACTTTACCTCGTCATAAATATTTTACAGGAAGCCATCCTTCAGAACTTTCACATTCCTTTCTGGCTCACTACGCTGGTTATTTTATTAATGATATTATTATACACGTACAGGGGAGGGGTAAAAACAATTGTCTGGACAGATACCTTACAAACCTCCTGCATGTTATTGGGGTTGATCATTTGTACGGTTTATATTCTGAATAACCTCCACCTTGGTTTCGGCGAAAGCTTACACATGATGAGGGACAAAGGGTATTCAAGAATATTTTTTACAAACCCGGACAGCAAACTGTTTTTTTTGAAACAAATATTGGCAGGCATTTTTATTACAATAACGATGACGGGAATGGACCAGGAAATGATGCAAAAGAATATTTCTGTAAGAACACTTGCCGATTCAAAAAAAAATGTTGTGGTGCTTGGGTTTATTTTATTGGTGGTGATCTCACTATTCCTTTTCTTAGGCGGATTATTATACTTATATGCGGCACAACAAGGCGTAACGGACACCGGGGACAAATTATTTCCTGCCCTTGCTTTACATTACATGCCACAAATCGTTTCAGTTATTTTTATCATCGCATTGATATCGGCCCTTTTTCCAAGTGCTGACGGTGCAATTACCGCACTGACTTCTTCTTTCTGTATTGATATTTTAGGGATTCAAAGAAGAAATGATTTTAAAGATGAACATAAAAAGAAAACCAGGCAACGGGTGCATTTAACCGTGGCTTTTATTTTTTTATGTTTTGTGATGATATATAAATGGATCGACAGTAAAAGCATGATCGGTGTCATATTAAAAGTTGCAGCTTACACCTATGGACCTTTGCTGGGGTTATTCGCTTTTGGGATACTTATGAAAAGAAAGGTGAATAATCGTTTTGTACCGGTTGTTTGTGTTGTGGCTCCGCTGATCTGCTTTGCGATTGATAAATATCAAAAGCAAATCTTCGGCTCGTTTGAAATAGGATTGGAATTGCTGATCTATAATGGACTTTTGACTTTTTTTGGTTTATTACTGATTTCTAAAAAAGCTTCCAGTATTCCTGACGTTTCATGAACAATTTATGAGGTTTTCTTTGTGTATTCGTTGTGTTTTCTTCGTGATCTTTGTGACCATAGAAAAATGGACACAAACCAGCCTGCCGGCAGGCAGGTAACGATAGTTGATAGTAGTAATACAGTTTATTATAAAAAAATTAAAAGTGGAAAAAAACTGGAATGAACATATTCGAAAATCGCATCAGCGTAACTGGACAGAATCGAAAGCCCATTCAAGCTGGCAGATATTCAAGATCATGGCCGAATTTGTAGACGGATTTGAAGCGTTGGCAAAAATTGGCCCCTGTTGCTGCATATTTGGTTCGGCCAGAGTAAGACCGGGTAACAAATATTATGAATTGGCGGTTGAAATCGGAAAACGATTGGCAGAGGAAGGCTTCGGAATTATCAGTGGCGGCGGACCGGGCATGATGGAAGCATCAAATAAGGGCGCTCAGTTAGGTGGAGGAAAATCAGTTGGATTAAATATTGAACTGCCACTTGAACAGGGATCAAATTCATTTATTGACAAAGAACATAATTTGAATTTTGATTATTTCTTTGTTCGCAAAGTGATGTTTGTAAAATATTCGCAGGCGTTTATTATGATGCCGGGTGGCTTTGGAACCATGGATGAATTTT
>JBIOGV010000421.1:0-2286 GCA_044448365.1 Chitinophagales bacterium | reverse complement strand
TGCACCCATCATGGGCAAATATTTTGACATTCTTGCCATCCGGACTTTTCCTTCTCTAAAAAACCGGGAAGACGACTACAGCGAACTATTCATCAGGCAATTTGTGAAATACGCCGGAATCCCGGTTGTTAGTTTGGAGAGTGCAACGCTGCATCCTTTACAAAGTCTCACTGATATCATGACAATAATCGAAGAGAGAGAAAAAATCAAAACTCAAAAATCAAAACTCAAAATTGTGCTCACCTGGGCCCCTCATGTGAAGCCACTGCCTCAATGTGTGGCCAATAGTTTTTCTCAATGGATCAACAAATGGGGAGAAGCCGAGTTTGTCATTACACATCCCGAAGACTATGAATTAAGCAGCGAATTTACAGGCGGAGCTACTATCATAAATGACCAGGATGAAGCTTTGAAGAATGCTGATTTTGTATACGTGAAAAACTGGAGCACTTACACGGACTACGGAAAAATTTATTGTAATGATCCCGGGTGGATGCTCACAAATGAAAAATTAAAATTAACAAACAATGCTAAGGTGATGCATTGCCTTCCGGTACGAAGAAATGTAGAACTGAGTGACGAAATCCTGGATGGGCCGAATAGTTTGGTTACAGAAGAAGCAGCAAACAGGGTGTGGGCTGCCCAGGCAGTATTGTCTGAGATATTAGCCCCCATCCCCGCCTAAGGCAGGGTGTTTTGCAAGTTCACCATATCAATACTGTCATGAAAGAAAATATGTTTTATGGCGCTGGCTCGTTAATCTTCAAAAAAGCAGAAGAACTTAGAAAAAATATGACTTCGGCAGAAAAGATTATCTGGCAACATATTCGCATAAATGAATGGAAGCTCAAGTTTAGAAGACAGCATCCAATTTCAAATTTTGTAGTAGACTTCTATTGTCATCCGCTAAAACTCGTAATCGAAATTGACGGAGACATCCATAACAATGAAAACATAAAAAAGAATGACATTTTAAGAGAAAGAACTCTTATTTCATTTGGATTAAAAGTACTTCGATTCAGCAATGAAGAAGTTTATAAGAATAGTAGAACCGTTTTGAGAAAGATTAATGAAACAATCAGAATTCTGCGAGGCTCCGCCTCAGGAGATGGAGGCAAAAAAAACCTTTATGTAATTAAGATCGGTGGGAATATAATTGACGATGAAACTAAACTTAATGAATTTCTCAAAAGTTTTGCTGACATTCAAGCCCCCCTTCAGGGGATGGGGGTTACAAAGAAAATCCTGGTGCATGGTGGAGGGAAATTGGCTACGGAACTAGCTGAAAAATTGGGGATTGAGCAAAGACTCATTGACGGAAGAAGAATTACTGATGCCGAAACGTTGAAAGTTGTAACAATGGTGTATGCGGGGTATATTAATAAAAATATTGTCGCGCAATTGCAGTCGCATAATTGCAATGCCATTGGTCTTTGTGGTGCTGATGGCGACGCCATTCTTGCGCATAAAAGAAAGTCAGGCCCCCATCCCCTGAAGGGGAGTAATGAGGCATTAGATTATGGGTACGCGGGTGATATTGACAATGTGAATGTTTCTTTATTTAATAGTTTGTTACAACAAAATTTTACTTTGGTTATCGCTCCAATTACGCATAACAAAGAAGGACAGCTATTAAATACCAATGCCGATACAATTGCCCAGGAAATTGCAAAGGCAATGAGTAAGCAATATGAAGTGCTATTAATTTATTCTTTTGAAAAAAATGGAGTATTGCTTGATGCCAACGATGAAACTACCGTTATTCACACCATTAATCCAACTCTGTACCAGCAATTAAAATCAACGGAAAAAATATTTGCCGGTATGATACCCAAACTTGATAACGCTTTTGCTGCATTGAACAGTGGAGTAAAAAAGGTAATTATCGGGAAAGCTGAACAACTGAAAGAACTGATCAATGGTCAGTCAGGAACAAATATTGTCAATGAATGACCGGGTAACGATATTGCAATCGGAAGCAATTGTGCTGTTAAAACAGCTGATCGCTACGCCCTCATTTAGTAAAGAGGAAGATAATACCGCTGACATCATCGAACAGTTTTTAGAAAGGAACAGGGTTAAGACAAGGGTTCACCTGAATAATATCTGGGCCACGAACAGATTTTATGATGAAAATAAACCAACGATTCTTCTCAATTCACATCATGATACGGTAAAGCCAAATAAAGGGTACACGCTTGATCCATTTGTTCCTGTTGAAAAAGAAGGAAAATTATTTGGTCTTGGCAGTAATGATGCCGGTGGATCGCTGGTATCATTGATCGC
>JBIOGV010000420.1:0-2322 GCA_044448365.1 Chitinophagales bacterium | reverse complement strand
GCAGGTTACTCTTACATTGTATTGGATGATGGCTGGATGGCAATGGAACGGGATAAAAAAACCGGAGATTTAGTTCCTGATCCGAAAAAATTTCCGAATGGAATGAAATCTCTTATTGACTATGTTCATTCGAAAGGATTAAAGTTTGGTTTGTATAACTGTGCAGGAACAAAGACCTGTGCCGGTTATCCCGGAACAAGAGGATACGAATACCAGGATGCAAGATTCTATGCTTCACTCGGGATTGATTATTTAAAATTTGATTGGTGCTATACAGATGGTCTCAATGCCAAAGAAGCCTATACAACTATGAGCAAGGCTTTACAAACTGCCGGCAGGCCTATTGTTTTTAGTTTGTGTGAATGGGGAACCAATAAACCCTGGCAATGGGCAGCACCGGTTGGAGAATTATGGAGAACTACAGGAGATATTTCAAATCTTTTTGATGGTATTCTTGATCATGGTACCTGGCAACAACAGGGAATTATGCGTATTGTGGATTCGCAGGATACGATTCGTAAATATGCAGGTCCCGGCCATTGGAATGATCCGGATATGCTGGAAGTAGGAAATGGACTAACCGTTGCGGAGAACAGGAGTCATTTTTCAATGTGGTGTATGCTGGCTGCACCATTAATTGCAGGCAATGATATGAGAAAGATGGACGATGAAACAAAAAATGTTCTGACGAATAAAGGAGTTATTGCTCTTAACCAGGATCAACTTGGAATTGAAGCTCTCAAATACAGTGATAAAGACAGCCTGCAAATTTGGTTCAAACCATTAAAAGGTGATGATTGGGCAGTTTGTTTTTTAAACCGAAGCAGTAAACCCAATCAAATCGAATTTAACTGGCAACATGAAACAGTGAATGATGATCTTTCAAAAAGAGAATTCAATGCAGGCACTACAACTTATAAACTGAGGGATCTTTGGCTGAAGAAAGATATTGGCGATACCAAAAAACCTTTGAAAGTTGCAATTGCTTCGCATGATGTGTTGGTCCTGAAACTTAGTAAATAATGGCCTCATCCTCTTTCTCCTTCTCTGAAAGAGAAAGAGCGGTGCATCATTACAGAGCCAGGCAATTAGGTTCTTACATATCAACAATTGAATTTTAGGTAGTGGGTCAGTTTGAAAACCGGTTTTACGCAAGGACACTAAGATTAAATACAAGAAGCAAAGCTATTATTGAAACCCTTTGCATCTTTGCGATCCTTTGCAGCTTTGCGTGAAATGAAACTGACCCATTACCGAATTTTACTGTGCAACTTCAAAATCACAACTATTCATAAATATATGAATCGAAAGAAATTTATAAAGAATATGGCTCTTGCTTCCACAGCAGCTTTTTGCAAATTCGATCTTCAGGCTTGTGTGTTGAAAGCCTCCCTTGAAGGGGGAGGTCGGGTGGGGGCCAATCAATTACCTAGATGGAAAGGATTTAACCTTACAGATTTTAACACACCCAATCCTTCTTTCAACCGCAGAAGTACAACGGAAGAACATTTAAAATGGATGAGCGATTGGGGTTTTGATTTTGTCCGGTTGCCAATCGCCTATCCGTATTATTTAAATTTTGATCGTACAAAGAGTATTACTCCTGAAGAAGTTTATCAAATAGATGAAGCATATGTTGATAAAATTGATAAGCTGGTTCAATTGGCCCATAAACACAATTTGCATGTTTGTTTAAATCTTCATCGGGCGCCGGGCTATTGCATCAATGCCGGTTTCAACGAGCCTTATAATTTGTGGAAAGATGAAGAGGCACAGAAAGCCTTTTATTTCCACTGGAACATGTGGGCAAAACGATATAAAGATGTCTCTCATCAAAAAATAAGTTTTGATCTGTTGAATGAGCCATGCATGCGTGAGGACATGAATGATCAGCATTCAAAAAGCAGCCCGATACCCGGTGAACTTTATCGTAAAGTGGCAAAGGCTGCAGCTGAAGCTATTCAAAAAGAAAATAAACATCATCTCGTAATTGCTGATGGCAACAATGTAGGCAATGAACCGATCCCGGAAATTGCCGATTTGAACATTGCGCAAAGTTGCCGGGGATATTTTCCTCATCTTATTTCACATTATAAAGCGCCATGGGCAAACAAAGATCCTGACCATATGGCTGTGCCCAAATATCCGGGCCAGGTGGGTGATCAATACCTGAGCAGGCAGATGCTGGAAGATTATTACAAACCCTGGATCGAATTAAGGAATAAAGGAGTGGGTGTTCATTGCGGAGAATGTGGATGCTGGAATAAGACGCCTCATGATGTTTTCCTGGCGTGGTTTGGTGATGTGCTGGATATACTTACT
>JBIOGV010000419.1:0-2324 GCA_044448365.1 Chitinophagales bacterium | reverse complement strand
CATCAAATATTGAACCCCTTTGGGGTTCTGAAACTATTCTTTATTTTCAAGGGGCTTGCGCCCCTTGCTATTAATATTTTG
Organism: Chitinophagales bacterium; assembly: GCA_044448365.1. Taxonomy (GTDB): domain Bacteria; phylum Bacteroidota; class Bacteroidia; order Chitinophagales; family Chitinophagaceae; genus VBAU01. The sequence goes on along the minus strand of JBIOGV010000419.1, from coordinate 2,243 downwards.
CTCCTTCGGAGCAATAATTTCTTTAAATTGCAAATCAATTCTCCTCACAACTCACAACTCACAACTCACAACTCACAACTCACAACTCACAACTCACAACTCACAACTCACAACTCACAACTCACAACTCACAACTTCGGCAAAATATAACCATTATGATATTCTGCAGCAAGAAATTTATTGGCTTCTTCATCAGTAAATTTATTCTGATCAGCATTCCAGTAAATTTTCTTTCCCATCTCGAATGCTATATTGCCCATATGACAGACTGTAGCTACATGTGCCGCTAATTGAACAGGACATTTCAGGTCTTCCATTTTTCTTGATCTGACTGTGTCAATAAAATTTTGTGTGTGAAGAGCTAAACCATCATCTGTTCTCGGCTGCCTTGTTACCGCTTCCATTTTATTTTGCTTGTTTATTACTTCAGGAACTACTTCCCAGCCACCCCGATCTACCACCAGCGTTCCATTATTGCCAATGAATGCCACACCATGATCACGTTGGTAAGGACCATCATTTATTCCTGTCGCATGTTCCCAAAGCATATTGAATCCGTTAAACTCATACACTGCAGTCAATGTATCGGGCGTTTGTTCCGCATCATCAGGGTATGCAAACTTGCCCCCGCTGGCCATTATACTTTTTGGAACTGAAGCATTAGAACCCAGCAATGCATAGTCGATCATATGCACTCCCCAATCGGTCATCAATCCGCCCGCATAATCCCAATACCATCTGAAATTAAAATGAAACCTGTTTGGATTAAAAGCGCGTTTTTCCGCAGGGCCCAGCCACATTTCATAATCAACACCGGCAGGAGGATCACTATCCGGCTTCACCGGCACAGGTTTCATCCATCCCTGGTAAGCCCATGCTTTTACCAGCCGCACATTGCCCAATTTTCCTGAATGCACAAAGTCCATGGCATCCTTGTAATGTTTATTGCTGTGTTGCCATTGCCCTACCTGTACTACACGGCTATATTTCTTTTGAGCAGCCACCATGGCTGCACATTCAGCAATAGATTTACCGACAGGTTTTTCACAATAAACATCTTTGCCGGCCTCGCATGCATCCACCATGATCTTGCAATGCCAGTGATCGGGTGTACCGATAATGACAGCATTGACATCTCTTAGTTCCAATACTTTCCGGTAATCACCAAAGGTTTTGATCTTCGATACATCCACATTCATTTTTGACAAATCAGCCATTCGTTTATCAAGAACGCTTTTATCAACATCACACAATGCCACGAGATTCACACCTTCATGTTTCAGCATGGCACTCAGATCAGCAAAACCCATTCCATTGATACCAATTGCCGCAATATTTACCTGGTAAGACGGAGCTATTCGATTTTTGAAAATGGTAAAAGTCTTATTATCGAATGAAGATAGAACCAAACCACCTGCAGCTAAGGCGGAAACATTCTGCAAAAAATTTTTTCGGGATGACATTGCAATTGTTTTAAATGATGAATACTAAAATTATTAATTAATAATTGCCACCATCCTCATATTTAGAAGAATAATTAATTTTTACTTCTTTGATCTTTGTCGGCAGCCAGACCTGCATATCATTCGCTCCGCGATTGGCCCAGCAATAATAAGGAATGGCTGTGATCTTTCTCTTTTCAATCTTAATTCCATCCCCATTTTCATTTGCGACTGCTGAAGGCACTTCGGCTTGCAAGGCTATTACTGGTTCATCTAAAATTTTGTAACTAGTTATTGTAAAGTTTGTAGTTCCAGGAAGAATTAAATTCCAGACTCCCTCTTTGTTATCGGCGCCTTCCACGCAATAAACCAAAGGGCCACGTTGCAAGGCAATTCTATCAATATCCATCTTAACATCACCTTTTGCATTTACTTTTTTTATGCCCATCGGGAAATTAAGATCAATACGATCTCCCTTTTTCCATTCCTTTTCAATTATAGCGTATCCATTTTCGAATTTATAAGCAACATTTTTTTGGTTTACGGCTATACTTATATTTGAAGAATCAGAACCATTAATATAATTATTGGTTTGATATAAATCTCCCGGAACCATTTTATTAAAATACCACCCAGGCACCCGCAAATACAATTTGAATTTTGATTTCTTCATTGGATCAATATTTAGTTTAACGGCTCCATCCCAGGGATAATTTGTTTCCATTTTCACGGCAACATCCGTATTTCCGATTTTTATATTGGTGTTGCTGCCTACAAATAAATTCACCCAAATCCCATCGT
>JBIOGV010000418.1:0-2325 GCA_044448365.1 Chitinophagales bacterium | reverse complement strand
GACCATAATGACAGAAATAGTTCTTCCAAACGATACCAATGTATTCGGGAACTTAATGGGTGGGCGGTTGATGTACTGGATGGATATTGCGGCAGCTATTGCAGCGCAAAAACATTGTAATGCGCCGGTAGTCACTGCTTCAGTTGATAATATCTCATTTGAAAATCCGGTCAGGATCGGAAATACGGTGCATATTGAAGCAAAAGTGACGAGGGCCTTTACTACTTCGATGGAAATTCATTTAAATGTCTGGGGTGAAGATCATATTCAGAAACACAAGTACAAGAGTAATGAAGCCTACTACACGTTCGTGGCGATTAGTACAAACGGCAAACCACGAGAGGTTCCTCAATTGGTTCCTGAAACCGGGGAAGAAAAAAGATTATTTGACGGAGCTTTAAGAAGAAGACAATTGAGATTGATATTAGGAGGAAAAATGAAACCTGATGATGCAGCTGAGTTAAAAGCCTTGTTTGTAAAAGAATAAGTAAAAAGTAAGAAATTCGTAACCATCAGATAATTTGATACACGAATGGAAAAAAAGCCCGGCAATTTTAGTTTGCCGGGATTAATTGAAAATTATTGCTGAAAAAAGCTTCCTGAAAATAATCTAAAATCCACTTTAAATTAAATAGTTTAATTACATCATGGAAACCCTGATAAACTGATTCATTACCCAACCACTATTCCTTAATTCGATTGGCAAGCAGTAGCATTAAGCTCAAAGTAATAAACACAACAATATTTATTATTAAAACTATATAGAAAAGCTTTGAAACGCCTCTTTGGTATTTGACAAGCATAAAAACTACATTTACAAGTGCAAACATGCAAATAAATAATCCATAATTGATATTAAAATTCCCATTTATCTTGATTATCACAATAATCGCGCAGCTTACTAAAAGAGCAATTGATAGTATCGAAAGTAATATGTCAAATGCAATCATGCCGCTGTAGCCCTTCGAAATTCTCAGGATGAAATAACACAAAAAGATAATTGCTAAGGCAATGCTACCGAATAAAATAATTTTTTTAAGCATTATCATATTTAAATATTAAAAGGGCAGTAATCCCACGCTCTCCGGAGTCTTCAACAAACCAAAAACTCTTCAAGAGCTATCCGGAGAATTTTTCTCCGGATCAAACCCGAAGGGTTTGTTATCCTAACTCAAGCCATTTCCGATTCAAATTCCCAAATTTCAACAAAGCCATTTTTATTTGTTTGAATGTAATTCAATTTACATTAGTACTTTGAATTTCCATATGAAGACTTGTAAGTTTTGTTGATATGACAAACCCTGCGGACTTGATCCGGAGTCTAAAGACTTCGATCTCAATAAACCTCAGTTCAAGACTCCGGATAGCATTTTAAATCTTTTTATTTTATCGGAACACTCCGGACAGCCGGGGGCCATTACAAATGGATACTTCTTTAGATTCTCTTCGATTTTTGACTTTTGAATTTTTACTTTTGATTTATTTATCCGTTGTTTCCCAATGATGAGCCCCCATCATCATATGTGCTTTACTTTGTTCAATGGCATCCATCACCTGGGCCAAGATGATTTCAGAAGGCGCATCATAATTTATCTTTAGTGGTTTTTTGAATGTCACTGAAAGTTGTGAACCTCTCTTTTTAAATCTTAATCCTTTTTTATTAAATGCCCTCCAGAAACCACTGATGACAACTGGAACAACAATGGGTCTTGTTTGCCGGATGATAAATGCAGTTCCCTTTCTTGCTGGAGCGAATGGCTTTGTAGTTCCCTGCGGAAAAGTAATGACCCAATTATTATTCAGCGCTCTTGTTATTTTCCTTGTATCGGAAGGATCAAGTCCATGGCGAAACTCTTTTCCTTCGACCCTCCATGTTCTTTTTACCGTAAGTGCGCCGGCCAATGAAAAAAACCGGCTGATCCAGCTTCCTTTCATTGTTTCTTCTGCCGCTACGTAATACACACTGGTAAATGGATCCAACAAATAATAAGGAACTCCCAACCGGTTCTTCTTTCTCCATTTTACAGCACAAAAAATATGAAGAAAGGTGATGACATCAGCAAAATAGGTCTGGTGATTACTTACAAACAAAACATTGTGGCGGGGGAGATCTTTTATGTTTTCCGTTCCTGAGATCTTTAAACGATTGATCCAGACAAGACCGGGGTAAGATATAATTCCAACAATAGCATACACCAATGCCCTGATGATACGAACCTTCTTTAGTTGTTGTAACAAGGATGCCATATCAGTATTGAAATCCTAAAATACAAATTTCAAATACCAAAATCGTTATTTTATTTGGCATTTGGAATCTGAACCTGT
>JBIOGV010000417.1:0-2399 GCA_044448365.1 Chitinophagales bacterium | reverse complement strand
GGAAATTATGTTTCTACCGGAACGAAGGATATTTCTGCTGTTGGATTCGGCGCTACACAAAATATTTTTAACCGCGATGTATTGCTGGCTTCAAGATCGGCCGCCGATGTCAGGAATGTTGCAAGGCAAGTGACCGATAGTACAAGAATCGGGATCATTGCCGATGTTAGCAAAGCTTTTTATGATATACTGCTTACTCAAAAACAGGTCTCAGTTCTTGATGAAGATATTGTACGATTGAACCGAAGTCTGCAGGACGCCTATAACCAATATAAAGGCGGCATTGTAGATAAAACTGATTACAAACGAGCCACCATTTCTTTGAACAATGCAAAAGCTGAGCAAAAGCAACAGCAAAGCCTTTTGAATGCAAAATATTTTATTTTGAGAAGATTGATGGGCTATCCGGAAAGTGCTGAACTGCAAGTACAATATGACAGTACTGAGTTGGAAAAAGAAATTTCTATCGATACACTGCAGGAAATCAATTACAACAATAGAATTGAATACAGATTACTGCAAACAATAAAAAATCTGCAACAATATAATCTTAAATATAATAAATGGAGCTATTTGCCTTCTGTTTCGGCCTACGGTAATTATAACCTGGATTATTTTAATAATAGTTTTGGAAAATTATTTCAGCAATCTTTTCCGAATTCAAATATTGGCTTGCAATTAAGCTTTCCAATTTTCCAGGGCACTAAAAGAATTTTCCAGATAAGAACTGCCGAATTACAGGTGAAGCGTTTGGATTGGGAAATTGTTTCTTTGCGAAATATTATCAGGTCAGAATATTCAAGGGCATTGGCTTCGTATAAAGGCAACCTCGCGAATTACCTGGCTTTAAAAGAAAATGTACAACTGGCTGCTGACGTATACAATGTGATAAGATTGCAATATCAGCAGGGCATCAAGACTTACCTGGATGTGATCATTGCTGAAAGCGATTTGCGAACTTCGCAATTGAATCTTTACACTTCCCTGTATCAATTATTGCAAAGCAGGGTAGATGTACAAAAAGCTTTGGGGGTTTTAAGTCAGTGATTGATGAGTAGCTCACAGGATGAAGAATTATTGATTAATGATTATTAATTATTGGATTGGGGCATGATCGAAAATCGGTAATTAATGATAAATAATAAAGTGATGAAACTATTTTTTTATTCCGGTATTGCAATAATACTTGTCTCATGTAGAGCAGGGGAGAAACAAGGACAGCCAAAGGCGCCCCCACCTACAGCAGTCAGTGCAATAACTGTAAAAAAAGAAAAGACCTCCTATTATGATGAATACCCGGGTACTGTAATTGCATTGAACCAGGATGACCTGCGGGCGCAGATCACCGGCTATATCACAGGAATTTTTTTTAAAGATGGACAGCATGTGCAAAAAGGACAAAAATTGTATGATATCGACCGCCAGCAATACCAGGCAAACCTGGACCAGGCAAATGCTAACTTAAATGTATCGAAGGCCAACTTGTCAAAAGCTCAGCAGGATGCTGATCGCTATGCAGATCTTTTGAAACAGGATGCGATTGCGAAACAAGTGTATGATCATGCCATGTCTGATTTAGAGAGCGCTAAAATGCAGGTGGAAGCAGCAAAGTCAAATGTCCGCAATGTTGAAACAACCCTGAACTATTCATTTATTAATGCACCATTTACCGGAACGATCGGCATATCGCTGGTCAAGATGGGGGCGCTGGTTACTGCAAATCAAACTTTGCTGAACACCATTTCATCGGATGATCCCATGGCGGTCGATATTGAAGTGGATCAAAAACTAATACCACGTTTTATAAAATTGCAGCAGGATGTTTCAGTGAAAAAGGATTCAACATTTACCCTGAAAATGCCCGGAGATTTCGTTTACGATCAGACCGGAAAGATCAGTCTTATCGACCGTGCCATCGATCCGCAAACGGGGACCATTAAAACAAGATTGATATTTCCTAACTCACAAAATATTCTGAAAGTAGGCATGAATGTAAATATTCGTGTAAAAAATAATGCGGCAGATAGTTCTTTGCTTTTGATTCCTTACAAAGCAGTAACGGAACAGATGGGAGAATATTTTGTTTTCACTGTGAATGACAGCAGCCAGGCCATTCAACAGAAATTAACGCTGGGAGCAAGGATCAATGAACAGGTAATAGTAAAACAGGGATTGAATGAAGGTGATAAGATCATCACCGAAGGTTTTCAAAAATTAAGGGACAGTTCAAAAGTTCTCATTACATCAACGCCTAACAGGTAGAGTTCGCAACAATCATGATCGCCGATACTTTTATAAGACGCCCGGTTACTGCTATTGTTATTTCAATTGTAGTATTGATGTTGGGCGTATTATCCATCATTAATTTGCCGATCAGCCAGTATCCTGAGATCAGTCCG
>JBIOGV010000416.1:0-2464 GCA_044448365.1 Chitinophagales bacterium | reverse complement strand
TTTGTACAGACATAGCCTACCAGCTTGGCAGCTCCGTATACGGAAGATTAAGGACACCTTTAATTAATTATTTTCAAAAATGGTGTGGAAACCGTTTGGCAAAAGGATTAATTCGTGCAGGAAAAAATAATTACCCGTTTACCAATGAGCTGGTATCGGAATTGACCAAACTGTTGAATGAGTATGAAAAAGATTTTGAAGAAATCTCTGAAGAACTATTCAGCTTGCCAAGTGCGCTAGCACGGTTTGAGAAGACGGGCGTTATTACCACTGAGCAAGCCATCATGATTGGAACAGTTGGTATGTCAGCGAGGATGAGCGGGATTAAAAGGGATATTCGATATTCACATCCCCATGATTTATATCCTGAATTGTTACATCAGCCTGTAATGAGGAATAATGGCGATGTCCATGCAAGAGCCCGTCTGCGAAAAAAAGAGATCAATCAATCTATCGAATATCTAAGAGAACTTACCCGGGAACCGGAGCAAGTCAAAAACCGCTTGGATGTGTTAGCTAATCCGTCGCCCTGCTCATTTACCATTTCACTGGTGGAAGGATGGAGGGGTGAGATTTGCCATTGTGCTATTACGGATGAAAATGGGGAAATGCTGTGTTATAAAGTAAAAGATCCTTCATTTCACAACTGGCTCGCATTGGCATTGGCAGTGCGGAACAATGAAATTTCTGATTTCCCTGTTTGTAATAAAAGTTTTGACCTGTCTTACTGCGGCCATGATCTATAAAAATAAAATCGAAAGAGAATGTTAGACAATATAAAAATACTATTTCACCAGGGCAAGCAATACATTCCCGATGTAACAACGGCAGAGGTACCCGGAATATTCAGAGGTAGACCGGTTATCAGTTCCGTAAAAGTTAATGAAACAGAACTCGCAGAAATATGCCCGACAAACGCGATCTCTGCCGATCCTGTTTGCATTGATTTGGGCAAATGCACTTTTTGCGGAGAGTGTGCCTTTGCCTTCCCAGATAAAGTAAGATTTACAAAAGACTATAAAATTGCTACTAATGAACGTAGCAGGCTTATCATTAAAGAAGAAATCGATATGCCTATAGCATTGAATCCTGAATTGATAAAAAAAGAAATTTCAGAATACTTCGGTAGCTCACTTAAATTAAGGCAGGTATCTGCAGGAGGGGATAATAGTTGTGAACTGGAATTAAATGCCTGCGGGAATGTAAACTTTGATATGGGGCGATTCGGGATCGAGTTTGTAGCCTCACCACGTCACGCTGATGGAATTGTTATTACAGGTCCAATTACAGAAAACATGACACAACCATTACAGATATGCTATGATGCCATACCGGAACCAAAAATCATCATTCTTGCCGGAACCGATGCCATCAGCGGTGGGATATTTGAAGGAAGCCTTGCCTTGAATAGAAGTTTTTTATCCAGGTATAAAATCGATTTGTACGTCCCCGGCAATCCGGTACACCCACTTACATTCATCAATGGGATATTGGAGTTAATCAGAAAAAGAAAATGATTCCAAACAAAAATTATAGTGCACATAGTGCCGGAGTGATAAAAGATTGTCTGATTATCACTCTTGTTTTTGTCTCACTATACTTCATAGATATTCAATTAACTTTATTAGCATCACTTGTTTGCACAGTGACTCTTTTAACCCGCAGAATAATCCTTACCTATAATCCTGGTTTTGCAAAAGGTCATCATGTTCAGATCAATGGAGAGGAGGTGACGATCCCAAAAGGCATCGATATTTTTAATCTTAGCAAATCACAATCCCTGGAAACCTTGTACAGGTATACCGAAGTAGTTCGCGGCATCATGGCACCCCCTGAAATTATGATAATACGATTTGATGAAATATTCTATATGGGGCAATCTGAGTTATCAATTCTAAGTAAAACCATTGACCACCTCAAAAACGCAAAAATATCTATCATCTTTTCTGGGATTAATGAAGAAGTTCGTGATCAACTAAGAGGAACTGAAATTCTCAAAGTTGTCGGAGAAGAAAACATATTTCGTTGCATTAAGGATGCAGTGACACATGCAAAAGGGATGGTTTTAAGAAGAAGATCCAGATCAAATTGATTTATTGTTTTCCGATCAGAGCTTTCGTGAGTCAAAATTTATTTATTGAATTAAAGGTTCGAAGACACATCTCCATCAGTTTTAATAAGAGGCTTGAGCGATAATTTGTACCCCATTTGAACATCAACTCGCGTAAGTATTTCATTTTCACCCTAACTTACTTTTTGTATTGCGAGGTGAGTTTTATTACAGGGATTCGAACCAATTCATTTTAGCATTTGATTCTTCGAGTTTTACCGGACATCCTTGCAAATCGGTGAACAAATAGCGAGAAAACCCCCAGACCCGAACCCCTACTCTCTTTTCCTACTCAATGAAGTGAATTTTAAGCATGCATAGTGAATGGTTGTTTCTATGATCAGACTGACGTCT
>JBIOGV010000415.1:0-2474 GCA_044448365.1 Chitinophagales bacterium | reverse complement strand
GGAGTAATAAATTCCACCATCATTTCCAATCAACAAACTTGATGAATTGAAATATACCAATGCATGCTGATCAACATGAACTGTGGAAGATGTAGAAATAGTTGTCCATGAGGTACCCCCATTTATAGATTTTGCCAATTCTATTCCCCCCACAACAATTATATCGGGATTAGAAGGATCAACAGCTGAGATAAGATCATACCAGGTTTGGGAATTTGTTCCATTATTAAGCGATGATGGAGCTGTAAATGAGCTCCAGTTCGTCCCACCATCATCCGACCTGTATATCTTATGCACCTGGTCGTCCGCGCTATCCTGCATCATTAAGTATAGTCGTAAGGGATTTGAGGGAGCTATTGCCAGTTCGCCACGATAGGTAGTTTCGGGATGCGTAGGAGTAATTTCCACCCATGTACCTGCAGCACCAGTATTTGCACCATTGGCAGCAAAACTCGATTTCAACACCATCGTTTTGGTAAATATGCCTAAAGTCGCATACACGTCACCATTTGAGGCAACTTCAAGATCGGCACCTCTTCCGGTTGTATAAAGAATATCTGTTAATGGCAGGCCCAATACCTGTGTCCATGTCGCTCCACCGTCCGTTGATCTCTTTACGCCGCGACTAGATCCAGTCAGATTACGGAGCGAGGCATAAACATTTCCACTATTATCGATAGCAAGATCCTGAATATATTCAAATGTCGAATCAGACGGAGTTGTCTTAATCGTAGAAGGAAGAACACTCCATGTAATGCCACCATCAATACTTTTAAAAATACCGGCACCCCTCACCGCATCTACATTAAACCATCCTTCACCGGTGCCTGCATACATGATATTTTGATCAGCATTATCCTGTACCAGGCAAGTAATGGCAAGGTTGGGTAAGAAATCATTAACCACTGTCCACGTTGCTGAAGCACTGGTAAAGTTGGTGGTTTTAAAAAGACCTCCGCTTACAGAACCGGCAAAAACGGTGTTGCCGGTTGCGTCACTTTTATCAACCAAAATAGCTCTGCATCTTCCGCCAATATTGTTGGGGCCCCTTTCTGTCCATGTAAGATTATTTATCTGCGTGCTACGTGCAGTCTTCATAAAATTGGCTGCAGTAACTAATCTTTCCGTTGGAACCATATTAAGGGCAGGATCTCTTGTCATTAAAAACTCCTGCCGCATAGCCTTCTGCATTCCATCCATTTCCAGTTTCTCATTCTCGTCTTCAGAGGAGGAAGAGTTCTTACAACCCGCAACAACAATTACGAAACTTAAAACCGGGAGCAAATAAAAGTTCAAAAAAAAATTAGTCTTCATAATGGCAATCATTCTCTGGAAAAACATGCGTATTCTTTTAAGATTACTTTTGTAAACTACAAATTCCTGCTTAAATCTATTCAATAAAACATTTATGAAAAAAAAATTACTGATTTTTATATTTTTTGCCATCGGTTTTAACACATACTGCCAGCCGGCGATAAGGATTTTTGCTTTTGAGCAGGGAAGTTTGCCGGGAACCATCCCTGCAGGCGTAAAAGATGAAAACGGCAATCCAATCAAAAAGGCTGCTGCTACAACGAATTATTTAGTCTTTTTATCATTCAAAAAAACAAATAACATCAATCCCGTTCAACTATTTATCAAAGGCAGAGTTTTTTCTATACGAGCTATTATTGATAGGAAAACTCCTGTTGAATATACTGACAGTACTATCCCGAATAAACCTGAAAAGACAATTTTGATCCCGCAAACAAAAAATAAAGTAATCGAAGTCAGGGCGACTGAAATGGCTGAGGAACCGGAGAAAACGTCTTATGTTCAAAAACTGACAAAGACGAATGATGTTGTTATGTTCTATACGTGGAATAAGAAAAAATATTTTATTACTCAAAAAAGGATAAAGAAGTTAGAGCCGTTGGTTAACGAATAAATTATTTTCACTTATTTTCCTCAGATCCTATCGCTGCAAAATGATTTCGCCCACATCCACTGTTTGTCCGTCCTTTACACGGATATTTTCCAGTACTGCGTCTTTGAACGGTTCAATGGCGTCAATGGCCGCTTTGTAGATACCCGGTTTGGCAGAAAAACTGAATGCTCCGTTCACAATATTTGAAGTTGACGAATGCCTGCCAGTTATAGCCCATACTATATTTGCTTCTCCGACAGGATCTGTTCTTCCGATGATAGAAATTTGATTTTTTTCTGAAATGCATACATCAACAGTGTAGCTGAAATAATTACCAAACAAACTAAAATGAAACGTTTCATAACAGGATTTTTTATCGATTATATTATTTTAAGAAGGCGCCAATCACTGTGCCAGGCATAATAGGAATAATGATTTGGAGATTAACGGGCTGTGTTTTACATTACTAAAAATTTATCAGGATGGCAGTACAACCCTGGCGTAAAGGAATTGTTACCCGTATTGAAGATGAGACCCACAATACAAAACGATTTTGGATAGCAATTCC
>JBIOGV010000414.1:0-2484 GCA_044448365.1 Chitinophagales bacterium | reverse complement strand
CAGAACTGGGATGGAACTCAAAAATTGATTTCATTGAAGGAGTTCGTTCTGTTTATCACCAGGCATTTCTCCAGGATGCCGCTCTTCAGCAGCGATCATAAAAATATTCCCGGCGCTGCAAAACTATTTTTCTGTAAAAAGAAAATACCTGTCGGGAGTATTCAGGAATTGATAATTAAAATTGCCGGATACAATAGCTTTCCAGAATTTCCCGGTGTATCGGGGTGGTATCGTAAAACTTCTTACCTGGAAACCTCCATCTAAAGTTTTAATGAGTTTTGTAGTGACAGTATTACCATCGGGGGTCAGTATTTTCAAAGCATCCAGTTGTACTTTATATTGAACTTCTGTAATATTCTTTGGTATAAAAATATAAGATGGATAATAAAGCGGATCATAGGTATAAACTCCTTTTTCATTCAGAAAATTTATTTTGCCTCTTGGTGATCCGTCAAAATAACAAAACACATTATTGAGTTCCAGTTGAATGGTGTACGTTGTATTGGCGCCCGCGTTTATAAAAAAAGCAGATTCTCCTGCCGGAATGGAAATGGATAATTTTCCTGAACTCGATGTAAGAGAATAATCATAAACGGTTTTATAATTCTTATCAGTGCCGGAGATTGTAGCGTTTGGTGTTTCGCCTTTTGAATTGGTCAACGACCAGTTGATCATTATGGTCGACGGTTTTTCGCTGAACAAACTAAAATATCCCCTGTTGAGAGAACCTCCCTGTAAGGTAATGTTTTGTTTAGGGTTGTATAAAGGTTTTGCGGTTTCTGCTTCATCCATTATAGGAACAGAAGTATTGCGAACAAGGCTTGTTTCGTTCTTAGATGCTTCCATTTCATTAAAAAGCTTATCTAATTCATTTGATTTATAGCTGTAATCTTTTTTCCAGAACACATCGGGATCATTTGATTCCGGGAAGGTTAAAAGGTGAAGTTTATGATTATGCTCTGCAAGTGTTTGATCAGTAGTTTTAGCATTCAGGAAATTATAGGATACCAGTTGCATGATGCGATAGCTGTCAATGACCTTTTTTTGATAAAGGGTCCATGCCATTTGTTCCAGGGGTAATTGTCTTTGTTCCAAATCACCGTTCTCCAGGTCTTGTGATTTTAAATTGAGGTATACATAGCTGAGGTAAAGTTTGAGTTCATTGATACGAAGCAGAACCCGGGGATCTGTACTTAACGTTTGAGCTTTTTGAATAGAATTTAGTGCATCATTAAGATTGGAGGACCCGAATTGATCCTGGCCATAAAAAATATCAAACAAATTCTTAATCACCGGGGCAGCCTTTCCATACAAGTCAATAATAAGCTGATCATAATTTTTTTGCCAGTCAGGGTCACCGGTGCACATATACCGGCACAATATCCAAAGGGGAATTGCAGTGGCAAACTTGCTGTATGAGCTTTCATAAGTTGTTCCCTCGGAGCCTGCATTGGCAGCATTGATCGCCCGTTTCATCAGTTGATCAATGGAGTAACCACCGGGCATGTCCCAATAACTGTCCGGGTATTTAAAGTAATCGTATAAACCAAATCTCTTGACCTTTTCTGACCAGCGTTTGATAAAAGCAGGTCCAAAAGCAATATTTTGAAACTGGTAAGGAATGATCTGAACAAATATTCGGGGGTTTAATGAAAAGCCCGGTACGTTGGCATGAGTGCTATAAGCATAGAGGTTGATACCGATATTGGGTTGATTGGGAAAAAGCTGATCCAGCTTTTTAGCCGCAACATTTGCAGAATAAAATACCTGGTCGCTGATCGTTTTCAAATCAGAGCCTTTAGGAAGATCATTTATAAAACCAGCACCATCAGCGGGCTCTATGGAAACCATATCTCTTAAATAAACCGGCGGTGCTTTATAATTTTTATCTGTATATTTTTTTATGATCCAGTCGGTAAAAAAATCCACCGCCTGGTTATTGTAATAATTAAGTTTTGTAGTGGGATCAACTTTTCCATTTTTCATGATCGGGGTAGCAGTCCAGGATGGATTTTTTTGAAGCTCGTCAGCATTTGCCAAATTAAATGTTTCGCCTGTATGACCCGCCAATTGAAATTCAGCGCCAAACCCATTTCGCCATCTCCACAATTGCCATGATTTTTGAACGCTATGATCGGGATCTGTTTTACCGCTGCCGAAACCACCTGTTCCAAAGAAATCCCGGATTCTCAGGAATGGTGTTTCCATCGCTGATGTTTTAAAAAAAACGGACGGTAATTTTGGAATGATAGTATATAATGAATCCGGCAAATAGAATTTAAAGCCCAGGTCGCGCAGGTATTGATACACTCCATAAATAAGGCCATTTGTTGTTGGTGATTCAAATTTCACATAAGTTGATCCATCCGAGTTTACCAGGCAACTTTCGCCGGTTTTATAATTGCCATCAGGTTTTTGGAGAATCAGCACCCCGGAATTTGAAACCTTATCCTGTTGTGTGTCCCAACGTTCACCTGTTGAAGT
>JBIOGV010000413.1:0-2489 GCA_044448365.1 Chitinophagales bacterium | reverse complement strand
GCCGCCTCCTTTCAGAATAAAATTATTGTTCCAGTAAACCCTGTAATGTTGTACTCGTTGGTGCAGAGGTTCAATTTTGTAAGATTTGAGATCTTCATCCGAAACAATTTCACGAACTGAATCATCTTCTGTTATCTGTCTCGTAAACCGGCGTGTGGTGCTGTCGCGGCTTCCATCGGGTATTTCCTGGAGATCATCAAACAAAACAAAATTAAGTGTAGAATAACCCCATTGACGATGCAGTCCTAAAAAAGCACTGGCATCTGTTTCATTAAATGCAGTTCCAAAAACGGGGCCATCCACTTTATCTGTATAATTAGTGGCCTGTTTATGAGAAATGCGGCCCATCCATTCAAAACCTTTTTTTGTACTGCTTAGCATAGCGGAACCACCCAAATATTTATTGTTGGTTTGATAATCCGCAACAATATCACCGATTGTTTTTCCTTCCGGGGCCGGCAATACAGGAATAAGATTCACCACACCGGCCAATGCATCCGAACCGTAACTCAGGCTGGCAGGGCCTTTAATGACCTCCACTTTCTCAACACCGTATTGATCTACTTCTATTCCATGTTCATCACCCCATTGCTGACCTTCCTGCCTTACTCCATCATATAAAGTGAGGATGCGATTATATCCCAGCCCGCGAATGTAGGGCTTTGATACATTTGGTCCTGTAGTAACAGCACTGATTCCCGGTAATTTTGAAATGGCATCAATAGCATTTGTACTCAGATTGCTTACAAGATAATCATGCCCAACAGATATGATCGGCACAGGACTTCTTTTTATCTGGGTGGCTTTTGATAAACCGGTTACTACCACTTCACTTGATTCCGTAAAATGCTCCACCAGTTTAAAATCATGCTGCACATCTCCGTTAAAAGAAATATTTTCAGAAGTGGATTGATATCCCAGGGAGGAAACTTCTACAAGATAAATACCGGAAGGAACAGCGGGAGTTTTATAGCTGCCATCATTTTCTGAAATCGTTCCGATTTTTAGATCAGGGATATAAACATTAGCGCCGGCAACAGGTGCTTCTGTTTCTGCATCGATAATTTTACCAGTTAAAACGCCCTTGAATGAACTTTTGCTGAAAGAAGTTTTAGATTCTGCCAGGTTTTGCTGGCAATATGCAATAGTGCAATAAAAAGGATTCATAAATAACAGGAATAGAATATTCTTTTTCATAACGCCGTTTTTTAAGGCTCTGCCTAAATGATGTTTGATTAATTTATTTGCTTAAACAGAAAAGGATGAACCTTATATAAAAAAGTTCACCAGGACGATGTATTCAGGCAATAGAAACGGGAGGGCCCCTGAGGGAATAAAAGAAAATAGAAGAAAATAATGCGGAAGATTTATGGAAAACAACAAATTCAATTTCTTTGGGAAAAATTGTTTGAATGACGGGTTCTGCATTGTCTGCAAAAGGCATTGAGAAATCATCAATACAGTTACAGGGATAGCTTACAACATTTTTGCCCGAAGTATTGGGAATTGATTGCTTATAATGGGTTGTATGAAGATAGTTATGAAGATAAAGTTCAATACCGCTCTTTTGAGCGAATACCAGTAAAAGAATGATCGCAAAACTCTTTTGTATAAACCGGTTTGGTTTCATTAGCAGCGTAAAGGTAGAAAAACTAATGTTAATTTAAAATTAGCTCTGATCTTTGTTAGTGTCTCAGTTTGAAATACAATTACCACTTAGCCACAGAGGACACAAAAGTGACACAGAGTGCTTTCTGTGAATCTCTGTTTCTCCGTGTCTTCGTGGTTTTTATTTTTAAAAATTTCAAACTGAGACAACCCCTGATCTTTTGAATATTATTAATCCCCGATCAGGCCGTTACGGGATTCCATTGTAAAACCAGGAATAACTAATAAACAATAAAATAAAAAGATATTTTTGAATCATCAAAAACGATAAAAAATGAAAACAGTAAATCCTTATTTAAATTTCCCGGGCACCGCCGAAGAAGCATTTAATTTTTACAAATCAGTATTTGGCGGAGAATTTACTACGCTGCAGCGTTTCAAAGACACACCGGAAGGGAGCAGGGCTTCTGCAGAAGATGCCAATAAGATCATGCATGTTTCGATGCCGCTGGGAAAAGGAAATATTCTTATGGCAACAGATGCAGTGGAATCAATGGGGCATTCTGTGACTCCCGGGAATAATTTTCATCTCACGATTGAAACAGAAAGTGAAGAGGAAGCGAATAAATTATTCAGCGGTCTTTCAGCAGGTGGAAAACCAACAATGCCGATGGCCAAAACATTTTGGGGCGCCTATTTTGGAATGCTTACCGACAAGTTTGGTATACAATGGATGATTAGTTATGCCCTGCCGCCTTCAACATAATTTTTCAAATGATGATTGAGGTTTTAAAACAAATGTTGAGGAATTGGCCCAGGCAAACAAGATCATTGAATTATTACTGGAGCATTTCCCCGGCAATAAAATAAACTTCGACCTG
>JBIOGV010000412.1:0-2494 GCA_044448365.1 Chitinophagales bacterium | reverse complement strand
TCGGAATTGTTGAATGCTCCATCTCCTCCTCCATTCGGTTCCGCAATAACCTCTTCACCATAAATATCTTTATCGCCCACAATTTGTAAAGTTGCAGTAGTATCACCGGTTTTTTCCAACTCTATCACGGCTATGTCCTGGCTTTCGTTTGCTGAAACTACATCCTGCAACACAAAGGCGTGGGCATTAGTTTTACTGTGATCTATTATCCTTATATAATCAATATCGCCATCCCCATTCAGGTCAAGATTGTTAACATGGTTCTCTGGCGTGTTGATCATTTTTTCAAATTCTTCAGGAGAGCCGGATTTTTGAAACATTTCCAATGCTCCCTGCAAACTAAAATTATCACCGGGCAAACCGGTAGAGTCTTTCCCGGATTGATTTTGAGCTTTTAAACTGCAAAGGATAGAAAAATTGAAAAACAGAAAAAGAAATAAATAGTTAGCTGGGTTCATATAAAAGATTTTAGGATAGACAATAAAAAACGGTACAAGTTTAGTGAAAAATATTTTTTTTAAATCAATACTTTCCCGGATCAAAACCTCACACAGTTTGACCATTATTTTAATTACGTAGAATTATTCTATAATAAAAATATAGTTACCCACACTTGTTATAAAATGAGAAATCAGGGGGTATAAAAATTATTTAGTTTACAATAACATTCTGAGTTTTTAGCTACGGACATACCCCTGAAATTTTTGTTTCAATATTCTTTGCAGTATCCAGGATAAAAAAATGCTCTTGAAATCAATTGCTATTTCTTCAAATAAAACCAATGCACATGAGAAGAATTATTTTTACCCTCGCCTCGTTTACCTTTCTTTTACAAGCATACGCTCAAAGAACTCTCCATGAAGTGATCAAAGGAGAAAATGGTGTCAGCAAACGAATGATTACCTTAAGTTCTGAGCAGCAAAAGACCTTTAGTTTATCCCGGGTGAAAAGCACTCTTGAACTTGACAGGCAATCAGATCTCATTCTGATGAATCAGCAAACGGATAAGCTCGGCTTCATGCATTACCGGTTTTATCAAACGTTAAAAGGAATTCCGATCGAAAATTCAATGTACGTGGCACACGTACAGAACGGAAAAATTTCAAAACTAAGTGGAGAAATTGTGGTGGAATTTGATGCCTATAACGAATATTCTTCCCAGCCGGTGCTATCATCAAAACAGGCAATTGACGCGGCCATAAAAAATGTAAATGCGCGATCGTACATGTGGCAGGATGCCGATATGGAAAAGTGGGTGAAAGAACAATCGGGGAATCCTCAGGCAAGTTATACTCCAGCTGCAACACTTGTGTGGTACAATGCGGGTGATGAGATAAATCCACGCGATCTGCGTCTTGCGTATAAAGTGGATGTGTACGCAAAAGAACCGTTAAGTCGTGCTGATTATTTCATTGATGCGAAAACCGGTGAGTATCTTGGTAAAAAGGATAAACTGTTTTACACAGATGCAGCAGGCACTGCAACAACTGCATACAGCGGTTCACAAACCATTCACAGTGATTTTACAGGCACTACTTATCGTTTAAGAGATTATACAAAAGGAAACGGTATCATCACCCTGCATGGAGAAAGCGGTCAGCGTGGTACGGATTATTCAAGCAATTCCGCCAACTGGAGTTTAACGGGTACCGATATTGCGGCACTTGATGCACACTATGGGGTTTCACAAACTTATTCTTTTTATCTCTCCACTTTTAACCGTAAGAGTTACGATAATAATAATACTGCATTATACAGTTATGTAAATGATCCAACTTATACTGACAATGCTTTCTGGGATGGCAGTGCGATGAATTTTAATAAACGTTCTACTGGTGCCCCGGGCGGTGTTACAGGTATTGATGTTACAGGCCATGAATTAACACATGGCGTAACGCAAACGACCAGCGGATTGAATTATAGCAATGAATCGGGTGCGATGAATGAAAGTATGAGTGATATTATGGGTAAATCGGTGCAATTCTGGAGCAAACCTTCTGACGTCAACTGGAAGATGAGTAATGATATGAATTGGCTGATACGCGACATGTCAAATCCAAATGCATATAGTCAACCCGATACTTACAAAGGAACGCTTTGGTATACCGGCACGTCAGACAATGGAGGTGTGCACACAAACAGCGGTGTTGGAAATTATATGTTTTATTTGCTTGTTACAGGTGGCAGCGGCACCAATGATATAGGCAACAGTTTTTCAGTAACAGGCATTGGCCTTTCAGAAGCAGATCAGATCCTCTATCGTACTGATGCAGTTTATCTTTCGCCAACATCAAAATATGCTGACTGGAGAAATGCATGCATCAATGCGGCAACGGATCTTTATGGGTCAGGGTCAAATGAAGTTATACAAGTCGAGAATGCATGGTATGCGGTTGGTATAGGAACTGCGGGTGGCGGTGGTGGTACCTGTAATGCACCGGCAAGCTTAACGACTTTAAATGTCACGACCGCAAGTGCTACGTTGAGTTGGGGT
>JBIOGV010000411.1:0-2541 GCA_044448365.1 Chitinophagales bacterium | reverse complement strand
GGCAGCCACGGATGCTGTTATCAAACTTTTACAACCGGGTGATGAAATCATCGCAGGCAATGATATGTATGGCGGTACGTATCGTTTATTCACAAAAATATTTGAAAAGTTTGGCCTTAAATTTCATTATGTGGATATGACGAATGCGAAAAATGTTCGCTCATACATCAATCAAAACACAAAACTTATCTGGGTTGAAACGCCAACCAATCCACTTATCAATATTACTGATATAGTTGCGATGGCTGCTATTGCCAAAGAACATAAACTTCTACTCTGCGTTGACAATACTTTTGCTTCTCCCTATTTACAAAACCCGCTTGACCTGGGTGCTGATATCGTCATGCATTCATCAACAAAATATCTTGGCGGCCATAGTGACGTGATACAGGGAGCGTTAGTAATGAATGATGCAGATTTAAGGGAGAAATTATACTTTATTCAAAAAAGTTGTGGTGCCGTGCCTGGACCGATGGATTGCTTTCTCGTTTTAAGGGGTATCAAGACCCTTCATGTACGCATGCAGCGTCATTGCGAGAATGGGGAGAAAATCGCTCATTACCTGCGCGGTCATAAAAAGGTCGGAAAGGTTTACTGGTGCGGTTTTGAAGACCATTGTGGTTATAATATCGCCAAAAAACAAATGCGGGGATTTGGTGGTATGATCAGTTTTACATTAAAGGATGAAAGTGAACAGGCAGCCAGGAAACTAATGTCTTCTACAAAACTTTTCGCATTGGCTGAGAGTCTCGGGGGAGTAGAATCGCTCATTAATCATCCCGCATCGATGACACATGCTTCTATACCAAGAGAAGAAAGAATAAAAAACGGTCTGACCGATTCACTGATCAGGTTAAGTGTGGGCATTGAAGATGCAGAAGATCTGATCAATGATCTTGAAGAAGCAATAAGCATTCTATAAAATCCCTTTTTGTTGCATCTGTCCGCGGTAACAGAAATCCAATTTAGCACCCCTGAAGAAAACTCCAATTTTAGCTGCATGGATGCGGGATATTTAATAGAATTTTTAAATAAGAAGGTCGATGAATACAATCAACCTTTTTTTATTAAGAGTGATCCCATTTTGATTCCTCATTTATTTTCAAAAAAACAGGATATTGAAATAGCAGGTTTTTTTGCATCCATTTTTTCATGGGGAAATCGCACTACAATCATTCAAAAAACAAAAGATCTGATGGAGCGAATGAGTATGTCGCCCTATGAATTTTGCCGGAATCACGATCAGGCTGGATTAAAAAGATTAAAAGCATTCAGGCATAGAACTTTTCACGAAGATGATCTTCTTTATTTTATTGAGTTTTTTCATCACCATTATAAAACAAATGATACCCTGGAAACAGCATTTAGCAAATGGATAAGTTCAGAAGATAAAAACATAGAAAATGGATTAAATGGGTTCAGAAAATACTTCTTTTCCCTGGAGCATTTGAAAAGAACAGAGAAACATATTTCATCGCCTCTGCAAAAGAGTACCTGCAAAAGATTAAATATGTTTTTGCGCTGGATGGTACGAAAAGATAAAAACGATGTTGACTTCGGTATCTGGAATAAAATCTCACCTTCACAATTAATTTGCCCGGTTGATGTGCATGTAGCAAGGGTCGCAAGAAGATTAGGATTATTGAAAAGAAAACAAACCGATTGGGCTGCTGCCATTGAGCTAACGGACAGTTTAAAAAAAATTGATGCCGCAGATCCCATTAAATTTGATTTTGCCTTATTTGGACTGGGAGCATTGGAAAAATTTTATTAATGAAGGAGCTTGAACTGGCAATAATTTCAGAACTATCCCAAAGCATGGAAATTGATCTTCATGAAAAAATATCCATTGAAGAATTAAAACTTGCTTTGACCGATCATATCAATTATCTCATCTCCCATGATTTTAATAAACTCATGAGAATACTTTACAGGGTTGACGTGTCAGAAAAAGTTTTAAGAGCAAATCTCAAAAACAACGAAAGCGATACCGGGAATGTTATTGCTGACATGATCATCGACAGGCAATTGCAGAAAATCGAAACAAAAAGACAATTCAAAACCGATGATGATATTCCGGAAAATGAAAAATGGTGAACAGGGTTACCAATGTACAAGAGTGCGACGCCTGTCTACCGGCAGGCAGGCAACAGGCGCTGAATAAAGCGATGAAGCTGGTTACATAATTATTTTTTAACAAACATCAGTTCATTCACTTTTTCTTTGTCCTCTTTTTCTTTCTTCAGATCGAACATCGTTCCAAAAACATGATCCCAGAGAGTGGTGCTTACACCAAAGCCCATATGTTCATTTTTGTAATGATGCAAATGATGATTGCGCCACAAAGGCTTCATCCATTTATAAGGTGGGTTCCATGCATGAATAGCATAGTGCATGGTTCCGTACATGAGGTAACCTAAAAGAAATCCCGGAAAAAACATAGCAACATTCCAACCCATAAGCAGGTACATCATTGTAAAAATTGCGGAAGAAAGAATCAGGCTTGGAACCGGGGGCATAAATAATCGTTCCCTGTCTCTC
>JBIOGV010000410.1:0-2555 GCA_044448365.1 Chitinophagales bacterium | reverse complement strand
CTGTAAAGTTGATTACATTTTTTCCATTTACTGTATTCACGATACAGTCTTTGCCTAAATTTCCAATAACTTGTAACTTGATCATAGTGCTCAAATTTTAACGTGCGTAAATATTATTAACAGGTGCAAGATAAGATTATTCAGGAGGCGAAGTCAATACTACTTAACGGTAAAAAAATGTTTTTTTCGGATTGTGAATAACTATTTTAATTCTTTTCTGGTTTATTCTGATCTCATCGAAAACACATTTTGAATTATAACAATTTGTGTTAATCTTTAAGGATGCAATCAATTTTCATTCATAAATGCGCGATGCATTTTTGCATCTTTATATTCTCAAATTTCATTAACTAAAACAAACGCGCCAAGGACACTGTGAAAAACAAACTGAATTGAGATTTAATTCAGTAGTTTCATCGATAAAAATCCTTAATAAACATTATTGATTTCAGTCAGCCATGAATTCTTTACCCAATCAACGAATCCCGATCTTATCCTCAATTATTTTTTCCGGAATGTGTTTTTATTTATCCCTTGGACTTAGCGGAAATTTTGGGTATTTGTTTTGGCTGGCGCCTGTTCCTATACTCGCTATTTCATTCAAAACTTCTGCTGGTAAGAGTTTCCTCATTGCGTTTGCCGCCTACCTGGTCGGCAAGTTAAATTGGTTCACTTACCTGGTGTCAGTGGTAACATTGGTTCCAGCAATATTTTTTACGCTGTTACTGCCTTTAATTTTTGCGTTCATTGTGATCCTGTCGAGAAGAGTCGTAACCAGGTCCAATCAATGGTATTCTGTCTTTGCATTCCCCGTTTTTTTTACAAGTTTTGAATTTCTTGTATTAAGATTTTCAGCCGATGGATCTGCAGGCAGTATCGCGTACTCACAGTCCAATATTTTACCGGTGATTCAAATTGCATCGGTAACCGGCATGTTAGGGATCACCTTTATCATTACATTCATTTCCTCAGCCCTTGCAACTGCATGGCATTTTCGAAAGGAAAAAAATAAATTTCGAAACATCACAGGTTGCGCAATCACTATTATACCCGTTGTCGTTTTGTTCGGCATAACCAGGCTTTTTATTAGCTCAGAAAAAAATAAGTTGAAAGTAGGGTTAGCTGTGCTGGATGAAAAATTGCACTATATAACTCAGTATCCGGATATTGAAAAAGAGAAACGGTCAGCAGAGGATTACGCGCAGCTTATATCCGGGCTGGCAGATAGTGGAGCCAAACTGGTACTACTGCCTGAAAGAGCAATAAATATCAACCGGGAAACAGAACCGGCTGTGCTCAATATACTTTCATCAATCGCAAGACAAAAAAATATTTTCATTATTACCGGTTATACAAATTTCAAAGCTGATGTTCACAGAAACTCTTCATTGGTAATAGACACCGCCGGAAAGGTGATCGTTGACTATAACAAAGTTTATTTAGTCCCGGGTCTTGAAAAACAATTTACCCCGGGAAGAGACATTGGCCTGTTTACCTATAACAATATTAAAGCAGGCACAGCTATTTGTAAGGACCTTGATTTTCCCAGTTACATAAAAAGATATGGCACTGCTGCTATTGATTTCTTGAATATCCCTTCATGGGATTTTGTAAAAGACGATTGGCTACATTCAAGAATGGCAGTTTTAAGAGGGGTTGAAAATGGTTTTTCTGAAGTAAGAACGGCAAGGCTGGGCAGATTGA
Source organism: Chitinophagales bacterium (assembly GCA_044448365.1). Classification (GTDB taxonomy): domain Bacteria; phylum Bacteroidota; class Bacteroidia; order Chitinophagales; family Chitinophagaceae; genus VBAU01. The sequence continues at coordinate 851 of JBIOGV010000410.1, read as the reverse complement.
CGATAAGTGATGCTTACGGCAGAATAAATGCTGAGGCAAATTCCTCTGATGGAAAGGCCGTTGTCTTAACCGGGAATGTTTCAATCAAAAAACTCAATACCATTTACAGTCAATGGGGTGATTGGTTTGGAATTGTAAACAGTATGGCTGCCGTTTTTTTTATTTTTCTCATCGTTAAAAGACAAAGCCACTAAAAAAATTCACACCGATCATCATTATTTCCAAATCTTATAATCATATTAATTATGAGCCATTATGACTTTCAAACAATAGACTGGAACAGCCTTGAACAAACAACACACAATGGAGAAAAGGGGCGGGCTTATTGGAAAACAATACAGCTTGAAGGACTCAGAATAAGGGTCGTGGAGTATTCCGCCGGATACCTCGCAGATCATTGGTGTAAAAAGGGTCACATTGTGTATTGCCTTGAAGGTGAATTTGTAAGTGAATTAGACGATGGAAACAAATACAGTTTGAGCAAAGGAATGGGCTATGTAGTTTCAGACGATCTGAGTTTGCATCGCTCATTTTCAAAGAATGGAGTTAGGTTATTAATCATTGATGGAGATTTCTTAAACGATCATGATCATTAAGAGGCGGAGAACAACATCAAAATTTCATTTTGCCCGTATCCGCCTGCCCGCCTATCTTTGCACATGGCAACAATAACTTCCTCTCAAGACAACTCTTCTAAATTTTTTGGCGATGGTCTTACGTTCGATGATGTATTGCTGATGCCGGCATACAGCCAGGTTCTTCCAAGAGACGTGGACATCACCACGCATCTTACAAAAGATATTACGATCAATGTTCCTATGCTTTCAGCAGCTATGGACACTGTTACAGAG
>JBIOGV010000409.1:0-2563 GCA_044448365.1 Chitinophagales bacterium | reverse complement strand
CTGCGTCGGGCAAACTGAAGCGCCTGTCAAATCATGGAATACGCGACCAAAACTACAACTACAACCATCGGCACCACTATAACTTGCACCTGTACCCGCAGCTGTAAGAGCACCATTTGTTTTACTGATCAGGTAAAAGGGCCCATCTGAACGATAACCAAACATTTGGCCAACTTCATCAAAAAACAGGCTCGCGAAAAAGTTAGAACCACCTAAATTGGGCACTCCCGAAATACCGGTAACAGCACCTGTGCTTTTGTTTATTTTAGAAAGCCAGTTAGTGGCTCCATTTGTAGTGCCATACATTTGTCCATCAACAGGATTGATAGCGATATCAGCAAAACTGCTCAATCCGGAACTTGCAATTAGAATAGCATTTAATGAAGTGGTTGGATTGGCGATCTTGAAAAATCTTCCACTTTGAGTTGTAAAATAAAACGTTCCGTCTGCATCAAAACAAGCAGAGTATGCGATCTCATCATTATTCATGGCTGAAAGCGCACCAAGGTCAACTTCATTTGTTCCTCCTGAACCAATTTTCAATAAATGAGCTTTTGCGCTTGATGCGGGGTAACGAATTGCATAAATGTATCCGTCAATAGGATTTATTCCCATTGCATTAAAACCATAACCAGCGGGAGTAAGAGGAAAGCTATTGGGAGTAATCGTTAATCCTGAAAATGAAAGCTTTTCAAGAAGAGTATTTCCATTAGTACCATTTATTGGTCCATGGCTCACATAAAACTGTCCGTTACATCCTACCGGGTTTGTCGGGGTGGCAACCGTAACCGTAACCTCATCATAAATGACATTGGTAAGTCCATTGACTGTTAGCCTGAAAACATAGGTTCCATCGGTTAAGCCTGTAACCGTAGTAGATGCCGATGAAGCAGAGGTTATACTTCCTCCTGTGCCAGATGTTTTCGTCCAGGCATAAGAAGTAATGCCTGCACCGCCGGTGGCAGAACCACTCAACGAAACCGTAGTTGTTGAGATATTCTGATCAACACCTGCATTTACTGAATATACATTAATAGTTTTGGCAGACGATGTAACTGCAGTGCCGGTGCCTCTCTTGACCGTAGACGTTACCGAGAATGAACCGGTTGACGAGAATGTACCAGTAGTAGAAGCGCTGGTGTTTGTAGTTGTGGTTGATGCCGGAGAAAAACTAACTCCCGCAGATGGAGATGAATTCCATGTGAAGGTGTAGTTAGATCCGCTACCGCTGAATGTTCCACTCCTGTCTGCTGTAAGCGATACAGTATTTCCTGCCAGAATTGAAGTAGTTGAGGCGGATGGAGTAGAAATGGTTACTGATTGTGCAGAAAGGATTCCTGTACATAACAAGGCTGTAAGGAAAAATAAACCTTTCAAAAGGGTAAAATTTTTCATTGCTCAAAGTTTTATAATGAATAAAAAGATCCTTAATCAAGTGGCTTTTGCGGAGATGGAAATAATAGAAAGGCTTTCCGGTGGAAAAGGGAACGGTCAATTAAGGATGTGAAAAATTAAAAACTGAGGCTTTTGGGAAGGAAATGGATACGGTAAATTATTTAACGAAATGAGATGGTTCAAAGAATAGAGGAATCACTTAGAGAGTGTAAAAATAATCACTGATTTTGATTTATGCAATAGTTACCAGAAAAAAATCTATGAATACAATAGTTGATTTACGATTGTTTTATAAACCTTGTTTTCTTCCTGAGACTCAATAAGAACTATTTTTGAATATGGCTGATATAATCGTATCGAAACATCTTTTTAAACAGTTTAAGGAAATAATTGCGATCGATGATCTTTCTTTTTCCGTACCCGAAGGAAAAATCTATGGTTTTCTTGGACAAAATGGGGCAGGTAAATCTACTACTATCAGAATGCTTCTTACTCTTATTGAGCCAACAAGCGGAGATATTGAAATTTTTGGATTGAATTTAAAGAAACACCCAAAAAAAATATTAAGAAGAATAGGTGCCATCATCGAAAGACCCGATACCTATAAATATTTATCAGCCTTAGACAATTTGCAAATTTTTGCGACCATGGGCGGTATGCGGTTTTCCGATAAACAATTATTGGATCATTTAGATAAATTAGGATTGGCAGAAAGAGCAAAAAGTAAAGTAAAAACCTATTCGCAGGGAATGAGGCAGCGACTCGGTATTGCGATTGCCCTGGTCAATGACCCTGAATTAATCATATTGGATGAACCATTGAATGGTCTCGATCCGCAGGGGATCGCCGATGTAAGAAACCTCATTCTTCATTTAAGTAAGGATATGAAAAAGACCTTATTGGTTTCTTCGCATCTGTTAAGTGAGATGGAATTGATTGCTGATTCAATGCTTATCATTGATAAAGGTAAAAAAGTAGTAGAGGGTAAAATGTCTGAGCTTTTTGATCCGGCAGAAACAATGGTCGAATTACAAACAAACAACGTTTCTGAAGCATATGAAAAATTGAAACAAACTGATTTGAGCGAATATCTTTCCAGTAAAAGAGGGGATCATATTTTATTTCGATTGCATCGGAACAAGGTGCCGGTTCTGATCAAAAGACTGGT
>JBIOGV010000408.1:0-2584 GCA_044448365.1 Chitinophagales bacterium | reverse complement strand
CTTTTCTGTACAAACATGGGAAGAAAATTGACCGTGATGAATTTTCCTAATCCCTTATACTCGCCATCTTCTGTGAAATAGGCATCTCTCCAGTTGTCATTTTCTTTGAAAGTAGCTACGTATGCATCCTTTACCTGCACCCATCTTTCAAATTCAGAGTTTTTGAAATTGTTCATAAAGGATTGTTTTACCGCTTGTGGAACATCGATGCCCTGTTGAGCATTGCTGGTTATTGCAACCATCAGGCAGTACATTAATACTGTTACTGCGAATACTATTTTTTTCATTTTTTGAAAATTTTGATTGTTATTAAATTGATGATAGTTTATAGAATAAAGAGCTTGAATTTTTTAAGCAAGGCCGGATTAAGTGGTTTGGCGCCGTATTGATCAAAGAGCTGAACTATTTTTCGAATGAACTTTGCAAAAACGTTTCATGATTAGTCGCAATGAGAATTCAAAAAGGAAACAACTTCGAAATATTTTATTTGTCGTTTCAAAAAGTTTCCCTGGTTTGTATACTTCTCTTTTCGCAAAGGAGGTGCGTGTAAATGAAAGGGTTTGCTGGTTAATGATCAATGGTTTCATGCTGTAATTTTTATTTAGGCTCAGTTATTATTCCTTCTCATTGGGTCAGATCCAATAAAAAATTTGCCGTAACAAAAAAACCCGGGAAACAAATCATTACTATTTTTTATTTTACCCATTGTTTTGTTATCTTAGAAGATGAACAACCTTCAGTGAATTTTTTAAAACCATTTCTTCCACCTGATGAGCGGGAAATAATTGACAGCATTGCTCAAAACGGGAGTGAGAGAAAAAAGGGCGAGGAGCGTCTTTTTAACCGCTACGCTTACTTTATAAAGGAAGCTATCCACAAGTATTCACTATCTGACGAAGAAGCTTTTGATCTTTACAGCGATACCATTATATCTGCGATCGATAAAATAGTCAATAAGTCCTTCCAGGGGCGTTCTTCATTAAAAACATGGGTCTACAGCATTTTTCACAATAAATATGTTGACCTTATTCGGAAAAAGTCGACTAATAAGAACAGCATCCATCAAACCTTATCCATTTCTGATCTGCTTTTAGAGATTTCTGATCATTCAAAGACCATTATCCATGAACTCGTTGAAAAAACAGATTGGGAAGTTCTCAGGCAAAGATTGACCCAGGTGGGGGATAGTTGCAAGCAGATGCTGAAGCTTTGGGCTGATGGGTATAGCGATAAAGAAATAGCCGGCTTAATGGAATATAAAACAGCTGATGTAGTAAAAACAAGTAGGTTAAGGTGTCTGGAGAAATTAAAACAATTATATCGTGCCACTTAACTGAAAAATATGGAAAATTATTCTGAATATATTGACGCTTATTTTAATCAAACACTAAACCCGGAAGAGGCTGGCAAATTTGAGCTAAGGATCAGGGAAGACAAAGGTTTTGCTGAAGAGGTAGTTTTTTATCTATCGGCAAAACAGGCTTTGAAAGAAGAAGTGACGATGGAGAAAAGGGACCGGTTCAGGCAATTATTGTCGCAAAACAGTTCTCTTACTAATATATCCCGGCAATCACAGGTGAGAAAAATGCGGGTGTACAGGGTAGCTGCTGCGGCAGCCGTTATTGTTTGTGTGTTTTTTGCATGGTATCTCTTCTTTTCAAACTCTGCCACACCCCAACAAATGGCAGACGGTTATATAAATGAAAATCTAAAAACGCTGCCGGTAAAAATGGGAACGGAGGAGGACAGTATTCAAACTGGACTGCGTTTGTATAATGCAAGTAAGTATGATTCCGCCATACAACAATTTGAAACCATCATTCAAAAAGACACAGGGAATTATTTAGCAAAGGAATATTTGGGAATTGTTTACCTTGAGTCAGGTAATTACGACAAAGCCATTCTGTATTTCCGGCAATTGGAAAACTATTCACGATTTTCAAATCCAGCTATATTTTACCAGGCCCTCACTCTAATGAAACGCAATCAACCCGGTGATAAACAAAAAGCCAGGCAATTGTTGCAGCAGGTGGATGAGAACAACCTGGAAGACAAAACAACTGCACATGAATGGCTGAAGAAATGGTAATCCAATCAATTCTTTCACCGATAAAATGATTTTATGAAAAAAAAGACAGTTTATCCACGACTTTCCGTTTGCAGTTTGCTTATGATGGCGTTAGTTTCTGGCTGTATTCTTATCCAAACTGGCTGTAACAATTCAGGTGCACAGACTGTATCTCAAGCGGGTCAGAAAGGGTCGACCAATTGGACTAGTCTGGATATCACCTTCAAGCCGAACACCAATGAGGAATGGAGAGAAGAATCTATCATGGCCATCGAAAAAATGCTAATTAAGTCAGTTACTCCGTATACAAAGCAATATTCAAATTTTTATCCAAGTATCACGATTACTAAGATGCCTTTTTGGGATAGTTTGAGGTACCGCATCAGTGTTCTCAACACATATTTCACTGGTTCCGGTGACCCCAAACCGCTTTTCAAGACCATTACGCCCTGCCCGCCTTGTCCCGGCTATTGTGCTGCATGCGACAGTACCAAGGACCGTGTTAGTGTTATGTAT
>JBIOGV010000407.1:0-2586 GCA_044448365.1 Chitinophagales bacterium | reverse complement strand
TCATAAGACGCAAAGATTTTACTGGTATTGAATTTTCTTGGCGCCTTTGCGGTTATAATCAACTTTTCGTGGGATGTGAGACGTGAACCGGGAAAATCAACTTACGATTGACGTCTCACATTTCACAATTAAGTATTTTGCAGGCGACATGAAGTATTATATCATAGCTGGTGAAGCATCCGGTGATCTGCATGGCAGTAATCTTATTAAAGAATTGAAGAACCTGGATGGATCTGCCGATATTCGATGCTGGGGTGGCGATCTCATGCAACAGGCCGGTGGTACGCTTGTAAAGCATTATCGTGATCTTGCCTTCATGGGTTTCGCTGAAGTGATCATGAACCTGCGTACCATTCTTCGCAATTTAAAATTTTGCAAAGAAGATATTCTTCAATTCAAACCAGACGCAATCATTCTTATTGATTATCCCGGCTTCAATCTCCGCATTGCAAAATGGGCCAAACAACAGCGAATAAAACTGATCTACTATATTTCTCCGCAGGTATGGGCATGGAAAGAAAATCGCGTGAAACAAATGAAAGAGAATATTGATAAAATGATCGTCATTATTCCTTTTGAAAAAGATTATTTTAAAAACAAGTGGAACTGGGATGTAGAATATGTGGGGCATCCGCTGGTGGAAGTAGTAGAAAGCTGCAAACTGCAAGCTATAAGCTACAAGCAGGGATCTGCCATCAGCCATCCGTCTTCCGCCATCGTAGCTTTGCTTCCGGGCAGCCGCAAACAGGAGATCGCAAAAAAACTTCCCATCATGCTGGAGGTAAGTAAATTTTTTCCTGCCTGCCGGTTTATTGTTGCCGAAGCTCCTTCTGTTGAAGAAGAGTTCTATCAAAATTTCACAAAAACCTATTCCAATGTAATGGCGGTAAAAAATCAAACTTATGATCTTCTGATGCAGGCAAAGGCTGCATTAGTAACATCCGGCACAGCTACACTGGAAACAGCTTTGTTCGGCGTACCGGAAGTTGTCTGTTACAAAGGCTCACCCATCTCCTACCAGATCGCTAAAAGGGTTATTAAAGTAAAATATATTTCAATGGTAAACCTGATCATGGACAAGCCCGTGGTTAAAGAATTGATTCAACATGATCTCACTGTTGATAATTTAAGATACGAATTACACGAATTGCTCACGGATGAACAAAGAATTGCAACGATTAAAAAAGATTATGCTGAACTAAAAAGAATTCTCAGTGAAGGGGGTAACGCTTCCGCCAAAGCGGCAAAATCAATAGTGGAATTTTTATCGAAGTAACTTGATAGCAAGAATGATCATGCAAAGAATGAACATGAAAAAACAAATCCTGTTGATCCAATGCATATAGCCGATCCATTTTGTTTCCGGCTTATCGGGTTTTCTAAAATAAAAGTATTGTGATATTTGTCTCCAGATGCCCATCTTAAATCAAAGTTATTGAACTCCTGGAAATCCATAGTGAATCAGTTTCATTTCACGCAAAGTCGCAAAGAATCGCAAAGCAGCAAAGGGTTCCGGTTATAGCTTTGCGCCTTTGTATTTAATATAGGCTTCTTTGCTTGAAATCCTTCGTGGACTTCGTGCAAGTTTTGTGGACTTTGTGACCAACTACGCAATTCGAGACCCTTCATGGTCACAAAGAACACGAAGTATACACAACGGGCACAAAGAAATGCTTAGCGTCTTTTGTATTTTTTCTTAGCACCTTTGCGTGAAACCGGTTTTCAAACCGATCCACTGCCGGGAAATCAAAAGATATTCTTTAATTCATTTTCTTTTTCAATTAACCGTTGCAATAAAACAACCTGGTTATTTGCTCTTACAAAATTTTGCCCTTCGTATTTCGCACCATAATACACATCGTTGTTGAAATGATCAGTAAGAAAACGCAAACCCTGCATATAGATCATGAACCTGCCGGAATAAAAAAAATAGTTTGATTCCGTTTCAGTCAGTTCATTCTTCATTTCTTGACTATAGCCCTGCACAATTGCTTTATAAAATTCATCACGCACAACTATTTTATCAAAATCTTTCTCTTCCTCATTCACAGGCGAAAGATAGGTCCGCATCATATCACCCGCGTCGCTGATGAAATGACCGGGCATTACTGTATCGAGATCAATTACACAGATCGCTTTTTCATTTTTATCAAACAATACGTTGCTGATCTTTGTATCATGATGCGTCACGCGCAATCTAAAAGAAAGATCGTTGAGGATGGAATGATATTCTTTAACAATGACTGTGTGATCCATTAACTGTTCAATTAATTCTTTTGATTGAGTAACCCGTTTACTGTTTCCCTCTTTTAACGCGAGCAAAAATTGCTGATAGCGTAACTCAAGATTATGAAAATCCGGAATAGTGATCCTGAGCTGACCGGCATTAAAGTCCGAAAGCAGTCTTGTAAATTTTCCAAATTGTGCTGAAGCTTCATAAGCCTGTTCAGGAGTTTCAACGATGTCTTTTGAATGGGAACCCTCAACAAAAGGAAATAAACGAAAATATCCTTCATCTTTCAACCAAACAATATCATCCCCGCTACGGGAAGGAATTGGGCTTACAAAAAAATAACCGGGATAATG
>JBIOGV010000406.1:0-2606 GCA_044448365.1 Chitinophagales bacterium | reverse complement strand
GAAGCGCCCTCTTAATTCCTTCCGCACCATGAGCATGCGCCATTACTTTCAATCCATAATCATTGGCCGTTTGTACAATGGCTCTCATTTCTTCTTCAGTATACTGGGCGCCACTTCCATTGGTTGAAACATCCAGCACACCACCGGTTGCCATCATTTTAATCACATCAGAACCTTCTTTGTAACGCTGGCGAACGGCTTTGATACATTCATCCACACCATTTGCAACGCCTACACGCGGCCCCGGATCACCCATCAGGTCGCTTCGATAACCATTGGTTGGATCACCATGTGAACCTGTAGAACCAATTGGCGTACCTGCTGCAACAATACGCGGACCTTCTATCAATCCTTTGTTTATAGCTTTCTTTAACGAAATAACAATATTGCCACCCGCATCACGCACAGTGGTAAACCCGGCCAACAATGTTTTTTTTGCAAACACAACGCTTCGGTAAGCATAGTCCGCATCGTTCAATTGAAATTGTTCTAGATAAACATTGGGATTGGTTTCGTGGCTTAAATGTACATGGCAATCGATCCAGCCCGGAGTTACGGTTTTTGTTTTCAGGTCAATGGCTTTATCATTTGTTCCGATTGCAGAAAAACCATTTTCTATAGCAATAATTTTATTTTTTTCGATCACAACGGTCATATTCTTTTTTGGCTCATCAGAAATGCCATCGATCAATGTCCCGCACCAGATCAAAGTTTTTTGACCGGAAACCTGTAAAGCAATTATTGTAATAAAAAAAAGATGGAATATTTTTCTCATAATAGTTTTTTAGCTAAAATAAAAGTAGTGAAACAAAAATAAAATTGCTGTTTATGTTATTATTGCTATTGAATAAATTCTTTATCGTTGCGCAAGACAGGATTTTTTGTAAAATTTCCCACTGAAATTATTTCCTTATGAAGTATGAAGAATTACCTGATAAAAAATGGTGGAAGGAAGCGATCGTTTACCAGGTATATCCAAGAAGTTTCAAAGACAGCAATGGTGATGGCATTGGTGATCTGCAGGGAATTATTTCCAAATTAGATTATTTGCAAACTCTCGGCATTGATGTCGTGTGGATCAATCCCATTTATGCTTCGCCGAATGACGACAATGGTTATGACATCAGCGATTATAAAGCCATCATGAAAGAGTTTGGAACAATGGATGATTTTGATGAATTACTTGATGGATTGCACAGGAGAAAATTAAAGCTGGTTATGGATTTAGTGGTAAACCATACCAGTGATGAACATGAATGGTTCAAACAATCCAGGAGCAGCCGCAAAAATCCTTACCGGAATTATTATCACTGGTGGCCCGCTGAAAAAGGGAAGCCGCCACACCGGCCAAGTTTTTTTGATGAAAAGGGAAGTGCCTGGAAGTATGATCGCAAAACGAGATCATATTATCTCCATATTTTTTCTGTAAAGCAACCTGATCTCAATTGGGAAAATCCACGTGTGCGCAAGGATATTTTTGAAATAATGAAATTCTGGTTTGATAAAGGAGTGGATGGTTTCCGTATGGATGCGATCACCTTTATCGCCAAGGATGAAAATTTCCCAGCTTTTTTTGAAGATGAGATTCAAAAACAGTATAGTGAATGGTCCGGATATTATGCTTCTCATCCCCGCCTGCATGAATATTTGCATGAAATGAATAAAGAGGTTTTATGTAAGTATGATATTATGACCGTTGCTGAAGGCCCCGGAATTTCACCGGAAGAAGCGCATAAAATTGTTGATCCTTCACGTCAAGAGTTAAATATGCTTTATCATTTTGAAGGAATAAGCATTGGATATTTGCCTGGTGAATTCAAAAGAGTTGATCCCAATGGTTATGATCTTGTAAAATTCAAAGAAGTATATACAAAATGGAATGACATATTTGCCAGGAAGGGCTGGGGAACCATTTACCTGGGTAATCATGATCAGCCAAGAATGGTAAGCCGTTGGGGAAATGACAGCCCTGAATTCAAAGCAGCATCTGCAAAAATGCTGATCACATTTTTATTTACCATGCACGCCACGCCGTTTTTTTATAATGGTGATGAAATCGGGATGACCAATATCCGCTTTGATAGAATTTCTGACTACCGCGATATTGAAACGATCAACATGTATAAACAGATAAAAAGAAAGAAAGGAGATGTAAAACGTTTTTTAGAAAATCAAAAGGCGACTGCAAGAGATAACAGCCGCACGCCATTTCAGTGGGATCGTTCGGTACATGCAGGATCTACAACCGGAACCCCGTGGCTGAAGGTAAACTCAAACTATAACGAATGCAATGTTGAAGCTCAGGACAAGGATCCGGATTCCATTTTAAATTATTTCCGCAATATGATCAGGGTTCGCAGGGCAAACCCTGCATTAGTGTATGGCCGCTATCATTTACTTGATAAGGAACATAAACAGGTGTATTCCTATACACGTATCTTAAGAGATGAAAATTTTCTGATCCTTTTGAATTTTTCGAAAGAGAACATTGACTATAAAATCTCCGGTAAGTTCAGTGATCATGAAAGGGTCTTGGTCAATAATTATAAAACAAGTGACCGCTCGAAAAACAAAATTCATTTACAACCTTACCAGGCCATTGTACT
>JBIOGV010000405.1:0-2616 GCA_044448365.1 Chitinophagales bacterium | reverse complement strand
AGTATCGCAGGGATTATTCATCTGTTGTTCACTTTTATCTTTTATCTATCCACTATCTTAGTAATTTGCATAAAAATTTTCATCAATGAAGAAATGGGGTATTAGCTTGCTGATGGCAGTTGCATCGATCGTTACCTTTTCCCAGGAAAAAAATAAAGGCGATTTTAATACATTGCTGTGGCAGATAAGTGGGAATGGTTTACAGCGGCCATCGTACCTGTTTGGAACGATTCATATGATCTGTTCTGAAGATGCGATGTTAAGTGATAGTTTAAAAGCTGCCATTGCAAACAGTGATGAGATTTATTTTGAAGTGGACATGGATAATTTATTTGAAATACTCGGTGTGATGCGAAAAATGAAGATGCGCAATGATACAACGCTGGCCGATCTGCTGGATAAATCAGACTATGATAAAGTAAAAAAATATTTTGAGCAAAATGAAACCTTACTTCCCTTTTCAGTACTGGAAACTTATAAACCATTGCTGGCGGCATCCATGCTGATGGAAGGCAATACAAAATGTGAATCACCGGAGGCAATGGAAGAAGTGATCATGAAAGAGGCAAAGAGTAATGGTAAAAAGATCAGGGGGCTGGAAACAATGGCTTACCAGATGAGTATTTTCGACACGATTCCTTATAAAATGCAGGCTATGCAACTGGTAGAATACGTTAATAATGCAGGCAAAGAAGATACCCTGGAAAATAAAGAGTATGATAATTTGATGGAGGCATACAGGGAGCAGGATCTGTCCAAACTGGAGGATCTTACTAAAACAACAGATTTAGGCATCGCAAATTTTACGGACATCCTCCTGTACAATCGAAACAAGAATTGGGTAGAAAAATTAAAGACTATTCTGCCTGATCACTCAATCATCATTGCCGTAGGCGCAGGGCATTTACCCGGCGATAAGGGGGTCATCAATTTACTCAGAAAGGCCGGCTACATGGTGAAACCGGTTCCGAATAAGATCAGGAAATCAAACCAGATATAAATAAGCGGGCCGTCACCCGGTCTCTAACTTTTCAGAGTATGAATTTTCCAGAGAAACCAAACGAACAGAACATTTCTTTTATAAAAAACGTGTTGGAATCACTTTTAAAAATTATTATTTTTAAGTGCATATTTTCATAAATTGATTCACATACTCAGATCTAAATTTTTCTAAAATGAAAAAGACAATCCAGACCGCAGCTTTGTTTCTTATTTTTCCATTATTTAGTTCTGCTTTCAATCATGTAAATAATATTCATTTAACCGAAATTCATCCGGGTTCAGGGTATCAAATAATTTTTTCAAGTCCACATGCTACATTCTCAAAACAATGGATCGACTACGACGTTTATGAAGATGGCGTCAAGGGCATGCGCATTCATCTCAAGTTCTCGGCCTATGAAATGAAGGGATTGGAATCATACATAGCTATTTTTTTCCAGGATGACTATGGAAATAAGTTAAAAGATAAAAATCAAAAATTTTACAGTTCAGGCGGCGATGTGGCTCTTTATAAACTCTTAAATCCTTGTTGTGATGAGACTGTTTACGACGACCTGCAGCTTTTTATGCCGTATAATGAACTTGACCTAGATGCCGGCAATTATAATTTGACTATGGATGTTGATGTGATCTATAAAGATGGAACATTGATTCAGCATTTAAACTTTTATGATTTTAAATTTACCCAACCGGGTGGTACTTCAACAATAACGCGCACTTCATCGAGTTTGAATGCCACCTTCGACAAGATGTGGGTTGATTATGACGTTACGGAAAAAGGGCAGAAGGGGATGCGGATACATGCCAAATTCAGCCTGAAAAATATGAAGGACGTGGATTGTTTTCTTGTCGTTAATTTTTCAACCAAGAGCGGGCGAAAACTCACCACTACAAATGCCGATTACAGTTCAAAGGACGGGCTGGGCCAGGTGGCTGTTTATAAAAGTCTGAGTCCGGGTTACAATGATGCTGCCTATAACGATGCGCAGCTTTTTATGCCTTATTCGCAATTCAACCTGGGTACCGGGTCATATAATTTAACCATGGACCTTGATTTAATTTATCCGAATGGCGAAGTCATAAAACACTTACAGTATTATGATTTCCTGTACGAGAACAAGTAACTATATGTTGCAATCAAATTCTTTCGAGGCTGCTGAAAAAGAAGCTACTTTCAATTCCTGCATTTTCATTGCTGTCGCTGCCATGTACCGCATTTTCTCCTACTGAGGTGGCAAATAGTTTTCGAATCGTTCCTTCTGCAGCCTGTGCAGGATTCGTAGCACCGATCAGATCACGAAAAGCGGCAACGGCATTTTCTTTTTCCAGGATAGCTGCGATGATGGGTCCGCTGCTCATAAATTGAACCAATTCGCTGTAAAAAGGCCTTTCTTTATGAATAGCATAAAACTCACCGGCTTTTTCATTCGTAAGCCTGGTCATCTTTAATGCAACGATCCTGAAATCTTCTTTTATGATTCGATCAATGATGGCACCGGCATGACCGTTTTTCATTGCATCCGGTTTTATCATTGTAAATGTTTGATCACTCATAATCTTTTTTTTGCGCCGCAAATGTATAAGAAAGTTTGGAGCCGGGAATGAATTGTTTTT
>JBIOGV010000404.1:0-2627 GCA_044448365.1 Chitinophagales bacterium | reverse complement strand
TGCAACACATCAATCGCAAACCATCATTGCACCATCAGCCATTTCATTGACATTGCAGACCGGTGAAGTGCTTGGCGAGAATGTAACAATCGTTTCTTCAAAAAAGCAATCTGTAAATCAAACGATCCATGCCGTAGCATATAAAAAGCAAATGATCACTGACAACTGCAATGAGCTTGTCTTGAATTGCAAGGGTGATTATGGAGTTATTTTCAGAGCCTATAATGATGGAGTAGCTTACCGGTTCTTTACAAAGAGAAAAGGGGAGATCATCATCCGGTCTGAAAAGGCAGAATATAATTTTGATAAGGATTATACAGCGTTTATTCCCTATACAAGCGACTTACGTAGCGGAGAAAAATACAGCTGTTCATTTGAGGAATTTTATACTGAGCTTCCTATTTCTAAATTGAATAAAGATACCCTGGGTTATTTGCCCTTGCTGGTAAATTTAGATAGCAATAAAAAGGCAGTGATACTGGAAGCTGATGTACAGGATTACCCGGCTATGTTTGTTCAGTTCAATCAACAATCGGCTAATGGAATAAAAGCAACATTCGCACCCTATCCGTTGGAAGAACAATTAGCCGGCTACTCGAAATTCAATTATATGGTAACAAAAAGAGCTGACTATATTGCTAAAGTGAATGGAACAAGAAATTTTCCCTGGCGTGTAATTGTAATAAGTGAGCAGGATAAAGAATTATTGAACAATGATATGGTGCAAAGACTTTCTGAGCCCTGTAAAATTGAAAATACATCCTGGATAAGACCCGGTAAAGTGGCCTGGGACTGGTGGAATGACTGGAACATTACCCATGTTGATTTTAAAGCGGGCATTAATACAGCTACCTATAAATATTATCTTGATTTTGCCTCGGCAAACAAACTTGAATATATTATTCTTGATGAGGGCTGGAGTGATATCTGGGACCTGAATAAATTAAACACCAACGTCGATCTGAAGGAATTGATAGAATATGGTAAACAAAAAAATGTGGGAGTGATTTTGTGGAGTACGTGGTATGCTCTTGACCAGGATATCGAAGGGCTGTGTAAAAAGTATTCAGAAATGGGTATCAAAGGATTCAAGGTTGATTTTCTTGATCGCAACGATCAAAAGATTATTGCTTCCTGTTACGAAATGGCGTCCATTGCTGCTAAACATCACATGATGCTCGATTTTCATGGCATGTTCCCACCACAGGGTTTGATCCGTACATGGCCCAACGTGGTAAATTTTGAAGGCGTTCGTGGTATGGAATACAGCAAGTGGAGTGCCGATGAAAGAGTGCCACGGCATGAAGTGAGTTTGCCGTTTATTCGCATGATGGCCGGTCCAATGGATTATACTCCGGGGGCCATGCGTAATGCTACGAAAGGAAATGCAAAACCCAGTAACAGTAATCCCGTGAGCCAGGGAACACGTTGTCATCAAATGGCTATGTATATTTTATATGAAGCTCCTCTGCAAATGCTCGCCGACAATCCTGTTATTTATACGAAGGAACAGGAGTGTACCGATTTTATTTCAAGAGTTCCAACAACCTTTGATGAAACCATTGCACTCGATGGAAAAGTTGGAGAGTATGCGGCAGTCGCAAGAAGAAAAAACGACACCTGGTATGTGGGTACTATGAGCAACTGGGATGCGAGAGATATGACCATTGATCTTTCTTTTTTAAAAGATGGCAATTATGAAGCAGAAATTTTTAATGACGGCATCAATGCTGACCGGGATGCCACCGATTATAAAAAAGAGATCATCAAACTTTCTCCTGGCCAAAAATTAAATGTGCATCTTTCAAATGGTGGTGGTTGGACGGCGAGGATTTATCCCTTGAAATAGGACGTCAATGACGTATTAACGGCAAGAGTTGCGCGGTGAGGATTTATTCCTTACACTGAGCTGTAGCGGAATAATTAAATGGAACAACCCCGGACGCCCGGGGTTGTTGCAAAAACTGGAATTTGTTATAGGCGAATAATCCTGAACTAAATAATTGCTACATATAAACTTCCGGAAGCGACAATCGTTTTACTTCTCAAAACAGAATAGGGTAAATAAAAATATCCTTTATAACCCCATGAAGTGCTCCAGGAATTCTCACAAATGAAAACGCCGCCGCCGGGTTGAGAAGCATCGTCAATATAGCCAATAAGCGGAACGGCATGACCACCCAGTAATGTTAAACCTGAGACCAGTGAACCGCTTGAAGTGAGCGGGTTGTAGGTGTAATTATTGGGAGCATAACCCTGGATACCCAGCCCTTCAAAATATTGATATTTGGAGTTATCATAAACATTGAAACCCATCATCACAGGTTTATTGTAAGCTATAGCGGTTTTGGCATCAGTTACAGGATCACTGGAATTGATGACATAATAACCATCTGTCGTTGTTCCACTGCTGCCGGTCGTTCCGTTCTGCACGCCGATTTTAAAATTTGTCGCATTGGATATGGCGGAAGCAGAAGGCGCCGTTCTGTATTGTGTGGAGGTGTTTGAACCGTTGGAGGGATAAGGGTACAAGTTTTCATAAGAATCACCACCGAAAGTATATTTCTTCCCGCTGATCGTTAATGTAAGTGTCGCGCCACTCCCGGAATTATTGCTTAATCCCTGGA
>JBIOGV010000403.1:0-2669 GCA_044448365.1 Chitinophagales bacterium | reverse complement strand
TCCCTGTAAAATAAACTTGTTGTAAACGAACCTCCTTTGCCCAAATCCCTGTTATAGCTTAGTTCGTACCTGTTGCCGGTCTCCGGTTTCAAATAAGGATTACCCGCAGCTATATTTTTAGGATCACTCGTATTGATGTACGGGTTAAGATCACCATAATCCGGTCTTTCGATTCTTTTTGAATAGCTCAGTTTCAGCGTTTGCTTGTCACCTAGTTTTTTTAAGAAAAATAGTGAGGGAACAAAGGTATTGTAGCCCGGAGCATTTGCCTGCTGGCCGGCATTTGAATAAAAAGAATTAATCTCTGTGCGTTCATAACGTCCGCCAATTTTTGCATCTAAAAGATTCGCTACCGGGAAACTTAACTCAGCATACAATGCATAAACCTTCTGGTTATAATTAAGATAATTTGACAATGAAGAGTCAAACATATATTTATAATCTACCGGCTGGAACAGCATCACATTTGAAGTGCTTTTGACGTCATAAAAGTTAATTTTACCGCCGACACCCAGCTTAATATCCTTTGTAAAAGGCTGTGTATAATCGACAGTAATTTCTGTTTCTTTTTCTCTCCCGGAATTTGCACTGTTTGTACCATAGAATAATGAATCCTGCGGCAACAATAGCTGTGTATTGCCGGCTGATATATGGTTTTTGCCGAAACTTGTGTTGATATTCATTTCCAGTTCCTGGTCTTCTTTGGTGAAGGTTCTTTTATAATTCAACTCTGCGTCAGTATTATGTTCCGAAAAAGTGCTAATGGTATTATTGATAGTGCTGATCTCCGAAAGAATATTTGAAGCGTTTGCCTGGTCAGTTGTTATTTGTGATTGATTGACTAACCCGTTGCTGTTATTTCCAAAATTTGCAAAAGACAAAGAGCCGGAAAAATTATTTTTCTCCTGCGGCGTCCAGTCAAATCCAAACCCGGTATGATAACCTTGTCGCTTAAATTTGTTGACACCATCCTGTTGAAATGTTACCAAAGTTTTTAAGGAAGTATCAGACGAAAGTCTTTGAGAGGAGTTATTCGTATTTGCTAAAGGCCTGGTGTTGCCACCGAAAAAGGCATTCACGCCGAATTTTCCTTTTCGCACATTGAAATTTAATGAGCCGGTCTCATTTCTTGTTCCTGCAGTTAATGAAAGATTACCATTCACTCCCTGTGCTGTACTTTTCTTTAGAATAATATTGATAATGCCCCCTAATCCTTCTGCATCATATTTTGCACCGGGGTTAGTGATCACTTCAATACTTTTTATCTCGCTTGCCGGTATCGATTGCAAAACATCAGTGATACTGCTTCCATAAGCTGTTGAAGGTTTCCCGTTTATTAAAAAGCGAATGGATGAGCTTCCGGCCAGTTCTACGTTTCCATCAACGTCTACAGATACCTGCGGAATCTTTTTTAAAACATCTGTTGCCACACCTGTCTGGGAAGTAAGATCTTTTTCTGCGTTAAAAACAAGTTTGTCAATTTTATTGTCAATCAGTTTTGCTGTTGCTGTTACTGTAACATTTTGCAGGGATTGAGTTCTTTTTGAAAGCAAAATATTTTTAAGATCAATCACGGCGCGTTTCTGTTCGATATGGATGTTGTTTATAGTAAATGACCTGTACCCGATATATTCCACTAAGGCATAAAACACCCCGGTTGAAACATCTGTCACAGTAAAATTTCCATCCTTATCAGTTGTGGAACCATTGATTGCTTTTTTTTCTCCCTGTTTGTATAGAGTAATTGTAGCATATTCGAGCGGGAGATCGGTTAAAGAGTCGATCACTTTACCGACGATCTTTGCATTTGCATCTTTTTCTTTTTCCTGTGTGTAACCTGTAGAGAAGATCCATAAAAAAATAAAAACAGCTAAACCTTTTTTCACTCAAAAAATTTTATTGGCGGCAAAGGTATTTTATGATTCTGAAGGAATTTGGGTTTAATAAGTGATCTTTTATCGTGGTTCATGCCGGGATCAGATCACCTTCGTTTTCCATTTTCCGCTTCGCATGTACAAAAACGAAAAACTGAACAGGCTGATCCAGTAAAGCCATTCACTCATCCATCCAAAAGTGATGGAGAGGAAAAATTTTTCGAGTATCAAATAAACATAAATGCAGTAAAGAATAATGGTAATGACCTCGATCAGCAAAGTGATGCGGCTGTTGCCAGTGCCCGTGACTGCATTCAGCCATATCGTTGAAAATGACATAAGCACAACGGCAAGAGTAAGGACCCGTACCACCGGAACCGCATGTTGAATGAAACTTTCATTTTGACCAAATGCCGATAACAGTGTTTCTGGAAAAAGATTGATTATAACGCAAAGAATGAAAGCTGCCCCGGTGCTGATGCTGATGATCTTTAGAATGAGGGAATGTACCTTCTCATGCTTCCCTTGTCCGATAATATTGCTAACCATTGCCGCAGTAGTGGCTGCAAATGACCAGGTAACACAACCAATAAGCCCAAAAATATTTCGCATAACATTCGAAATAGCCAGCGCTTCCTGCCCATGATGCTCGACCAGGATGTAAAAAAATTCCCAACTCATCAGGCTCACTGCTAATTGAAAAATGAGCGGAGTGGAGATGGAAAGGACTTGTTTAACAATTGGGCCATTCCATTTGAAACTGCTGAACAACGAAAATCGTTTGCTGATTCCTTT
>JBIOGV010000402.1:0-2678 GCA_044448365.1 Chitinophagales bacterium | reverse complement strand
TCCCGTACATCTTTATTCTTCGGCAAATTCCTATACTGTTAAATATTCTGTTATTACGGATATTGGCTGTCTTTCTGATACTGTTAAAAAAACAGTTGCTATCAGTGTTCCCCCGCTGGCAAATTTTGCAGTATCATCGCCGGCCTGTGAAGATAAAGTTCTGACATTTACTGACCAGTCTTCTGCTGCTTCAGGACCATCGATTACTAAATGGACATGGAATTTTGGTGATGGCAGTCCGCAGGTTGTTGCAACAAACGGGAATGTTCAGCCTCATACATATATTTCATTTGGAACGAACACGGCGTCATTATTAGTAGAAACAGCTTCAGGCTGTAAAAGTTTATTATCGACTAAGCAAATTGCAATCAATCCAAATCCCTTTGCCAATTTTAATTTCAGCAATGCGTGCCTTCCGGCCGGAACGTCAAACTTTACTGATCAGAGCTCTATTACAACAGGCAATATTTCACAATGGTTATGGGATTTTGGTGATGGCACTACATCCATTCAGCAAAACCCGGTTCATAATTATACATCAACGGGACCATTCAATGTCCGGCTTACGGTTACATCAGCCAATGGTTGCAGTGATGATAGCGTGAGAATAATGGATAAGGTATATGCACAGCCATCGGCTGCATTTGCCGCGCCTGCCGAAGTATGTTTTGGTTCTGTTGTTAATTTTACAGACCAAAGTATCACTCCGAACAGTACCATTAAACAATGGCTTTGGAATTTCGGAGACGGAACTACCTCTACGCAACAAAATCCAACTAAAATTTATAGTACACCTGGAACATATGTTGTAACGTTGATGATCAACTCTGCAGCAGGATGTTCTTCTTCGATCGTGACAAAAAATATTATTGTCGATCCATTGCCGGCTGCAAACTTCAATCTGTCTCTTCCAAATTGCATCAATCAAAATATTATATTCACTGATGCTTCAGCTGCCAATACAGGTAACATTGTAAAATGGACCTGGGATTTTGGAGATGGAAATAATTCAGTGCTCAATTCAAATAATCCTCTTTCGCATAGTTATACTGCAACCGGTTCATATAATTCAACCCTGAAAGTTGAAACCAACAAAGGATGTATCAGTACGATTTTTTCAAAACAGGTAAATATAAATCCTTTACCTCTTGCTGATTTTGTATTGCCTGAAAGTTGCCTCAACGACCCGTTCTCCTTATTTATCGACAGCAGTTCCATTGCTGATGGTACACAAAATTTATTTAGCCATCAATGGGATTTTGGTGACCCGAATGCGAATCCGGGGGATCCAAATACCTCAACAATAAAAGATCCGCAGCACCGGTACACAGCTACGGGATCGTATCATGTAACCGAAACCATTACTTCAAATAATGGTTGCATCTCTTCAAACACAAAAACATTTTTTGTGAATGGCTCTGTTCCCGTTCCTTCATTCAGTTTGCAGGAAAATACTACAGTATGCAGCGGAGATTCCATTCATCTTTCAGATCACTCAGCCGTTGACCCGGGTAATGTAATTAAATTGGAGATCTATTGGGATTATACAAATGATCCAACAATAAAAACAATTGATGACTTCCCCTCACCAGGAAAAATTTATGTTCATTCTTATCCTGAATTTAATTCGCCGGTGACGAAAATAGTTACCGTGCGGTATGTTGCCTATTCCGGTCAAACCTGCGTACAATATATTGATAAAGCCATTACATTGATGGCAGCACCCGCTCTGCAATTCAACCCGATCCAGGGCATCTGTAAAAATGTGCCGGCATTTCAACTAACACAGGCAGTCATCTCAAATGGATTACCGGGTTCAGGAATATTTAGCGGGCAAGGTGTTTCTCCAAATGGTTTGTTCAATCCTTCATCGGCGGCAGAAGGAACAGATACGATTCGTTATACTTATAATGCTGACAATGGCTGTACCAATTTTATTGATCAGACAATAGAAGTATTTCCTGTACCGGTTGCGAATGCCGGTCCTGATCAGGTTGTACTGCAAGGTGGGGAGATCACATTAACGCCCAATGTAAAAGTGAATTACCCGGTAACTTATACGTGGACCCCTTCTACCTGGCTTGATAATGCGGAAATTGAAACACCAAAATCAAAACCGCTCGATGATATTACGTATATGCTCACTGTAAGATCGGATAAGGGTTGTGCAAGCTCGGATAACGTTTTTGTCAAAGTGCTCAAAACACCACAGATACCAAATATATTCAGCCCTAATAATGATGGCATACATGACAGGTGGGAGATACCTTATTTATCGAGCTATCCTGGTTGCACGGTTGAAGTGTATAATCGCTACGGGCAATTGATATTTCATTCTGTTGGTTATGATAAATCCTGGGATGGAACAGTGAGTGGAAACCCCGTGCCGGTTGGTACCTATTATTATATTATTGATCCGAAAAATGGCAGGCAAAAAATGTCTGGTTATGTAGATGTAATTCGGTAAGAATGAAAAGAAATTTTATAACGATACTACTTTTATTGCTGAGTGTGTTTGTATTTGCACAACAAAGGCCGCATTATACTCAATACATTTTAAATAATTACATTCTCAATCCTGCTCTCAGCGGGATAGAAAATTATACGGATGTAAAATTGAGCGCAAGAGATCAATGGGTAGGATTAAATGGGGCACCGGAAACTTTTTATTTCACGGT
>JBIOGV010000401.1:0-2678 GCA_044448365.1 Chitinophagales bacterium | reverse complement strand
TCGTTAATTTGATGTTGAAAAAAAATCGGCACGAATACAATTTAAGATTTAAAATTGCAGACTTTTAATTATAGTTCTGAGTTCTGGACCCGATAACTGTCGGGTCTAAGTTCTGTAGTTCTGGCAAACACTCCAAATTATTAGAATCACTCATAACTCACAACTCATAACTCACAACTCATGATTCTATCTGACAAAAGAATTCTTGAAGAGATCGGAAAAGGTACGATTAAACTTGATCCCTATGATCGCGAATGCCTCGGAAGCAATTCCTATGACGTTCACCTCGGAAAATGGCTGGCTACTTACAATGAACATATACTGGATGCAAAAAAACACAATCACATCAATTATTTTGAGATCCCCGGTGAAGGTTTTGTGTTGTACCCGCATATATTTTATTTGGGCGTAACACAGGAGTACACTGAAACGCATGCACATGTTCCATTTCTTGAGGGTAAGTCCTCAACAGGTCGCCTGGGAATTGATATACATGCTACCGCAGGTAAGGGTGATGTGGGTTTCTGCGGTCACTGGACACTGGAGATTTCTGTAAAGCAGCCGGTGAAAGTGTACGCCGGAATGCCGGTGGGCCAGCTTATTTATTTTTTGGTTGAAGGTGAAACCGAAATAAAATACAACGAGAAAAAAAGCGCCAAATACAGCGGTCAACCCGATAAACCCATTGAGAGCATGATGTGGAAGAATCAATTCTGATCACAGGTTAGGCAGATTTATTTGTTATAAGGCCTGTCGATGTATCTCTCAGTAAAAAAATTTTGTTAACCCAGGATTTTTAATATTTCCAGGCCCTGTTCCCATTCAGTGTGACCCGAAGCAGTATTGATATGCCCTGCATTACCAATATTAATAAACTCACTTCCCCAGTTGTCAGCAAAAAAATTTGCCCTCTCCAGTGAAACCCATTGATCATCGGAACTGGCAACCACGATCGTTCTAAATGGAATCTTCTCTTTTGGAATCGGTGTGAAACCTTTTGCAGGAAATGTATAATGAAGCGCCTCGGCATCACTTGGGGCAACAAGTAAAGTACCCTTAATTTTTTTCTTATACTGTTTAGCCCAGTGTGCAACTGTCACACAACCCAAACTGTGTGCTATCAAAATTGCGGTTGACGGGTCATAGTTGGAAATTACTTTATCAATAGTTGCTATCCAGTCTTCGCAAACAGGTGCGTCCCACTCTTGCTGATGAATTCGTTTAAAATTATTGCCTTTCTTTTCAAAAAAACTTTGCCAATGCTCAGGCCCGGAATTTCCAAGTCCCGGTACAATAAAATAGTTATTCATTCAAACCCATTTTTTAGTTTTCTATCCAGGTAATTTCAGTATAAAATATCATGTAGGTTCATCTGCAATGTAGATCCAGGCCTTTTTCCCGGATTCAAGCACTACCTTGATCCTTTTATAGTTGTTGGGTTCGTAATTATCAGCTACCTGGAGTTCTTCCTCTGTGATCTCCAAAACCGTTCCTTTAATTTGATCATCTTTGTTATCTGAAATGATCACAGTAGACTGATATTTTTCTTCGCCTTTCGAAAGAAACGATTGGTCCTTAATTTCAATTGTAACGACCTTGTAACCACTCAGGGCATCAGTTGATCCCTGCAGAATTCTTCCAAACAACTCTGCCTGGACTTTTCCCTTTTGAAGTGTGCCGTAGGAAAAAAGGTATTCTTTCATCTTGGATTTTATCACGGAGTTCTGATATTTCAGTTTTGATTAATGAAGGCGAGAACTTCCTATGGATCAATGCCACTAATCATGTAAGTATTCACTACCGTGCTTTGAAAAGATTGTTGATGACACAGAATTGAGTCCCGATGACAACCGGGACCCAACCTGACAATGGCTGAAAATATTTGACTACATTGGTGAGAAACTCTTCAGGATCTGGAGCGCATCATTGTAATATGAATCGTTATAGGCTATCCAGATATAAAAACTGATATCAGGGAAATCAGGATCTACCAATAGAAGCATGGAAGCATCTGAACTATTCCTTGTGCCGTCAATAGCATATCCCCAATAACCGTTCAGATTTTTAAGGTAAATAGGTTGTTCATCACCATTGGTATTATAAGTATTGTAATTAAGCCGTTCCTGGGTTGCCCAATTTATAATTGCAGTTCTCATTGAAGTATAGGTGAGATTCTCTCCTTTGCGTGGATAAATATCCAAAGTAATATGACTACTTGTAGCTTCGAATTTATTTGCATTGTTGTCTCCTACCGTCATATCATCGGCTATTTTGAATTTGATTTTATACGTATCCCATGTATAGGATACCAATGACTGGGCATTTGCAATACTGCAAAAGAGCGTGATTACGAGCAATCCAAAGAGAGATTTGTTTTTCATTTTACAAGTGTTTAAGGTGAGGAATAAAATGGCTTTTTGAGGTCTCCATTGGTTTTAAAAATAATAAAATAATGTGATTTTTTATAGTGACGCGGTTTTGGCCAAAATAAATCTTGGTATTTTGTTAATTACGATACCGGCAGACGGGTGGTCGGGTGCATTCCAGGCAAACAAGACAGGTATGTCGAGTTTGTTTCGCAGGCAGAATCAATGTCCCCAGAGCCGACAGGTCCATTGTGACTCGCGACCGCTTGTGGTTGGCGGGGCTGTACTTATTATTTTGAGGAACTGAAAGAT
>JBIOGV010000400.1:0-2712 GCA_044448365.1 Chitinophagales bacterium | reverse complement strand
TGAATGAGCAAAGTGTCTCCCAATTTAATATCAGGCAGTGAAGTCGAAATTTCTTTCC
Source organism: Chitinophagales bacterium (assembly GCA_044448365.1). Classification (GTDB taxonomy): domain Bacteria; phylum Bacteroidota; class Bacteroidia; order Chitinophagales; family Chitinophagaceae; genus VBAU01. The sequence continues at coordinate 2,654 of JBIOGV010000400.1, read as the reverse complement.
CGTCTTTGAGAACGCATATGGCAATGGGAAAATAAGAAGTATAATCTCTTTCAAAAGAAAGTTGCCTATAGGTTTTGTCCTGCAGGATGCGTCCTGCAAGCATAAAGAATACAATACCACTCATTGAGTCGAAGTAACCGCCGCCGGTCCCTGTTATTACTTCCCAGGCACTGCGGGTAAAAGTGATGAGAATAGCCAGGGCTATGGGCGCATCGATATTTAAAAATTTATGCTTTAAACTTTTCCAGGCTGATTGATAAAAAGGTAATGCAGCATAAAGAAGAACAGGGAATGCAAGAAAAAAGTTTGCCCAGCGAAACAGGGTTCTCAATCCAATCTCGCTTGCATCAATCCCAAGATATTCAGGGAAACTCATCAGCATAATATTTCCAAAGCAAAACCCGGCCACGCCTAACTGGTAGATCATGCTTTTATTGATCGCCGGTCTCTTTTCTTTCAGATCATTAAGACTGATATAAGGTTCATAGCCAATCCTGGTGAGTAATTCTGCAGACTTTCGTAAAGACGTTTTTTTATTTAAAAAAGCAATCTCTACTTCTTTACGTGCAAAGTTTACTTTACTGGAAATGACACCCGGACTAAGCTTATAAAGACTTTCCAGCAAGTAAAGACAGGAACTGCAATGCATCTGCGGCAGGTAGAATGTTACCTGCGTTTGCTCTTCGTTTTGAAAATCGATCAATTGCTGACGAATTGTTTTATCATCCAAAAAAGCAAATTTGTCCGGGCGAACAGTTATGCGTTGACTAATTCCGGGATTATGATTCAGGTCATAATAACTGCAAAGGTCATTTTGATTGATGATCTGGTATACCATTTTACAGCCTTCACAACAGAATATTTTTTCATCAAAACGGATTTTATCCGTTAAGCAATCCTCTCCGCAATGATAACATTGTATTTTTGTACCTGAAATCGTTGGCATAGACAGTAAAAAAGCTAAAGTAGCAGAGACAGGAAGGTAAGGGCATGAGTAATTTCAGAATTCAGATTGATTTTAATCATTACCGACAAACAGGTATTTTTGAACAGCATTTCATTTCTTTGAAAATTTTAATTCACCATCATGGCACAAAGGACTATTTTAATTATTGATGATCACGATGACATCCGTGATAATACGGCTGAGATTCTTTCATTGGGGGGATACAAGACTTTTACCGCAGAAAACGGGAAAAAAGGCATTGAATTGGCGCTCAGGGAAAAGCCTGATCTTATTGTTTGCGATATCATGATGCCTGAACTGGATGGATATGGGGTTTTACATTTGCTCAGAAAAAATCCCGAAACAGAAGAAATTCCTTTAATATTTCTTACAGCAAAAGCAGAACGCAGCGATCTGCGTAAAGGAATGGAAATGGGTGCTGATGACTATGTGACTAAGCCATTCGAAGAACTGGAACTTATGAATGCCATTGAATCGAGGCTTCACAAATATGACATACTCCATAAAAAGTACACTGCTACCGGCAAAGGGCTGAGCCAGTTGGCAAATGATCTGCGTGCAACCGGCATGCTTCCGATTAACCTGGATGATTATACTTCAGAAATCTATTCAAAGAAACAACTGGTATTTGCAGAAGGAAAAAGGCCCCGTTACCTGTATTATGTAAAATCAGGAAAAGTAAAGGCATTTAAAAGCAATGAAGATGGGAAGGAATATATAACTGATCTGTACAGCGAAGGAGATTTTATTGGGTACCCGGCACTGATCGAAGACCATAATTATGAAGATACCGCTGTAGCATTGGAGGAATCTGAGATCATCCAAATACCAAGAGATGATTTTCACGACCTGATCTATGGTGATATTACAGTGGCCACCAAATTTATCAGGATCATTACCCAGAATGTTAAAGAAAAAGAAGACCGCTTGCTGAATCTGGCGTATAGTTCTTTACGCAAACGAGTGGCCAAGGCTCTTGTGGATATTAACAGTAAGTTCAACATACAGGGCCAGAATAAACCGATCGAAATATCAAGAGAAGATATTGCGCAATATGTGGGCACTGCTACGGAATCCCTGATACGGACATTGAGTGATTTTAAATCAGAAAAACTAATCGAGATAAAGGAAGGGAAGATCAGTGTAACCAATCCTGAAAAACTAAAAAATCTTCTTTACTAAAACAGGAAGTCCCGCAATTGCGGGACTTCGTTGCTCAATGCAAGTTTTTTCATAAAGTCATTTTACATTGATCGTTTTTACCTTTCTCGGCTTTGCTACTTCGGTTTTGGGAAGCAAAATTTTTAGTTCACCTTTTTCATAATTTGCTTCAATGTGACCGGCATCAACGTATTCAGGTAATGTAAACGTACGGCTCCAACTATTGTAGTTGTATTCGCGCCTGTTATAACGTCCGGTTTTTTCTTCTTTTTCGTTCTCTTTTTCTGCGCTGATGGTCAGCATGTTTTCAACTGATTCAATTTTGAAATCAGATTTTTCAAGACCCGGAATTGCCATTGTCAATTTGAATTCCTTGTCCGTTTCAGCAATATTGACTGCCGGAATATTCATTGCCTTGCCGAAGTTGAAAAACTCATCCAACGGTGCATTGAAGAATTTTTCCATCCAGCCGCTGTCAAACAATGTCGGCCAGGTGTTTCTGGGTTTGTCAACAGCTCTTTCCATA
>JBIOGV010000399.1:0-2738 GCA_044448365.1 Chitinophagales bacterium | reverse complement strand
CCGATAAAAGCCGGAATGGTATTTACAGTGGAACCGGGTATTTATATCGAGCAGGAACAGATGGGAGTTCGGATAGAAAATAACATCTGGATCACGAGAAATGGAAATAAAGACCTGATGAAAAATATTCCGATAACTGTTGAAGAGATTGAGAACTTAATGAGATAATGTGATGATTTGCCAATCTGCTAATGAATGAACCCGTATTTTGCATTAGCAAATTAGCAAATTGGCTAATCAGCTAATTAAAAATGAAACAAATCCCCAACTTCTTTACACTTCTCAATCTTATTTTTGGTTGTATTGCAATTGTTTTTATCCTTCAAACCGGGGAAACCATTGTTTTGGTACAGCAGGAAGGATTTACCGATGTAAATCTTCCTGAAAAGATAACCTGGGGTTCATTTTTTATTTTTGCTGCTGCGGCTGTTGATTTCCTGGATGGGTTTATTGCAAGATTGTTTAAGTCCACTTCAAATATGGGTCAGCAACTGGATTCATTGGCCGATCTTGTAAGTTTTGGTGTAGCACCGGGTTTGATCATTTACCAATTGCTGCGTATCAGCTTTGCTCAACAGGAAAATGGACTTGAGGTTTCAATAGCCTGGTTGCTTCCGGCATTTTTAATTCCCTGTGCAGCAGCCTGGCGCCTGGCAAAATTTAATTTGGATGCCGAACAAAAAACTTCGTTCAAAGGCGTGCCTGCCCCGGCCGTCGGATTACTCATTGCTTCGTTTCCATTGATCATTCATTTTCAAACATTGAATCTTCAGTTTGCATTTATCAATAAATGGATCTTGTATGCGATCATTCTTTTGCTTAGCTATTTGATGGTAGCAAATCTTCCCCTTATGAGCATGAAGGCAACGGATCTGGGCATAAAGAATAATCTTGCAAGGTATATTTTACTCATTCTTGGAATTATTGCTGCAATCACCCTAAAATGGTTGGCAGTGCCTGTCATTTTTATACTTTATGTTATTCTATCTTTGGTATTCAAAAATAAAACTACATGACTTATACGGTACAAATAAAAGTAATGCCACTAAAAGAATTACTGGATCCGCAGGGGAAAGCTGTTATGAGTGGCTTGCAGAATCTTGGATTAAAAACGGTAGAAGATGTGAGGATCGGAAAAAATATCAGCCTGCAAATCGATGCCGATTCAGAGGATAGAGCAAAACAGATAGCCGAAGAAGCCAGCAAAAAATTATTGGCAAACCCTGTAATGGAATATTACGAGGTTTCGTTCAATTAAGCTATGATCCGCCTTAAGCGGATGCGAGCTGCAGGAAAAACAGCTCGAAGCTCAGTGCTCAAAACTCGCAGCCATGTTATATATTGTTCCCACACCAATTGGCAATTTGAAAGATATTACTTTACGGGCAATAGAAGTTTTGAAAGAAGTTGATCTTATTCTTGCAGAAGACACCCGGACAACTTCAAATCTTTTGAATCATTATCACATCACCAAACCACTTTCTCCGTATCATCAGCACAATGAACATAAAATATTACAGCACCTCGTTGATCAATTAACAACTGGAAAGAAAATGGCATTAGTTACGGATGCAGGAACGCCCGGGATCTCGGATCCGGCTTTTTTATTGGTGAGAGAATGTGTCAAAGACGGAATAAAGATTGAATGTCTTCCCGGGCCGACCGCATTTGTTCCCGCATTGGTGAATAGTGGTATTCCTTCTACTCGGTTTGTATTCGAAGGCTTTTTACCTCCCAAAAAAGGAAGGCAGACTTTATTGAAAAGATTAGCCGGAGAAGATCGCACTATGATCTTTTATGAATCGCCTGTGCGGCTTGTGAAAACTTTACAGGAATTCATTCAATATTTCGGAGCAGAAAGATTATGCTGCGTAAGTCGTGAATTGACAAAGATGTTTGAAGAAAACAAAAGGGGAACACTCCGGGAAGTTTGTGATCATTTCAAAGAAAAAAATCCCAAAGGCGAAATTGTAATTGTTGTTGCAGGCCTGTGACCTTAACAAAGGAAACTTCCAAATCTTAAAAAAGATATATAACTGAATCCATTCGTCGGCAGCAGGAATTTTTCTTTGTATTTTCGCCGCTCTTCAAAAATTTAAAATGACAAAAAGAATTGTATTTGTTTCTTGTGCCTTGTTCCTTCTGTCTTTTTGCATGGCTCAGCCAGATCGGTGGCAGCAACGGGTAAAGTATGTGATGAATGTAGAGATGAATGTTCAGACAAATCAATTCACCGGCAAACAAAGGTTAGATTACTGGAATAATTCTCCCGATACATTATCAAGAGTGTTTTATCATTTATACTGGAATGCATTTCAACCCAACAGCATGTTGGATACAAGAAGCCTCAGGCAGGGAACCATTGTTTTACGGCAGGGCCGCAATGGAAATGATGTGGTGGATTGGGATCAGCGTGTTCGTGACCGTATTCAAAATTTAAAACCTGAAGAATATGGCTATCAGAAAATCCTTTCATTAAAAATGAATGGTCGACCCCAAACCTTTAAAGTGGAAGAAACCATTCTTGAAGTGGACCTGGATAAACCGATTCTTCCAAGGTCAAAGGTTACATTTGAAATGGAGTTTCAATCGCAGGTGCCTTTGCAGATCCGGAGAAGCGGGAGAGATAATCCCGCAACAAAAGTCAGGTACTCTATGAGTCAGTGGTATCCAAAAATTTGCGAGTATGACTATGAAGGCTGGCACCCCACACCATATGTGGGTCGTGAGTTTTATGG
>JBIOGV010000398.1:0-2738 GCA_044448365.1 Chitinophagales bacterium | reverse complement strand
TTTGAAGGTCGGTTTCTGTTATTTCGCGCCGGTCGATGAGATCAATGACACCAATGAATTTGACGTACCTTTGAATATTTGTATTACGCCGAATACTATTTATGTTTTCTAACTGGTTTTTGAAATCTTTTCGAATACTTTTTTTGCCTTTTGCAATTCTCTATTGGTTCATTGTCTGGCTGCGGAATTTTTTTTATGATAGGAATATCCTGCGATCATCATCCTTTGGTTTGCCGGTGATCTGCATTGGAAATTTATCGGTCGGAGGCACGGGTAAATCACCCATGGTTGAATTTTTAGTTGAGTATTTGCGAAAAAGATTTAAGATAGCTACGCTGAGCAGGGGTTATAAGCGAAAAACGGAGGGATACGCTTTGGCAGGTGAACATACTACCGCCCTTGACATTGGAGATGAACCGATGTTGTTTCATTTAAAATTTCCTGATGTGCCCGTGGCAGTGGGTGAGGAAAGATTAGTAGCTATTCCGCAATTACTGCACGACAGGCCGGAAACGCAGGCTATTATCCTCGATGATGCCTTTCAACATCGCGCCGTTAGGGCCGGGCTGAATATTTTGCTGACGGATTGCAATAATTTATTTACACGGGATTTTTATTTGCCTACCGGAGATCTTCGTGATCTCAAATCCGGGTATAAACGGGCAGATATGATTGTAGTTACAAAGTGCAAGTTTGAAATGTCGGCCGATGAAGCCGATAAGATCAAAAAGGAAATCCGGCCATTGCCACATCAGCAGGTCTTTTTTTCAAGTATTCAATATGGCGACCCCTATCATATTACAAGGCTTACACCAACTGTATTGAACCTGAAGACCGAAGTATTGCTGATAACCGGTATTGCCAATCCGCAACCGTTAAAAAAATTATTGGAGGAAAGGACGCATACTTATTATTTAATGTCGTTCAGCGATCACTATATTTTCAGGATCGATGATCTGAAAGATATCAAAAGGCGATTTGAACGAATTGATACGGAAAAAAAAATCATTTTGACAACAGAAAAAGATGCAATTCGGCTGATGAAGTTCAAAAATGAGCTGGAAACATTACCTATGTATGTAATACCCATCAGGCATCATTTTTTATTTGGCGAAGAAGAAAAATTCATTGACGGTGTCATGCAATTTATTGAAGGGTTTAAAACACCTGTTAAAGAAAGTCGGATACCCGCCTGACGGAAGGCCGGCAAAGAAAGCCGGTTAAGATATAAGGGATAACATAAAAATTATTTCATGGACAGGAAAAATTCAAAAAAAAGAAAAAAAGAAACCCACATTATACACGAACAAACAGTTAAAGGTGTTTTGGATATTACCCGTTCGGGGATGGGTTTTGTAACAGTAGAGAATTTGCCGGTTGATGTAATTGTGAGACCGGGAGATTTTAATACAGCCTTGCATGGAGATGCTGTTCGGGTAAAAATAAGACAGGAAAAAAAAGGCAAGCGAATGCAGGGGCAGGTGACAGAAGTTCTGAGAAGAAAACAAACAGAATTTATTGGCAGAATGCAAATGAATGAAGGCTTTGGGTTTTTTATGGCTGAAACGGATAAACCAATGCCTGATATTTTTATACCGAAACAAAATTTTAATGGTGCAAAGGATAACGACAGGGTGGTCGTTCGGTTGCTTGAATGGGAAAAAGATGGTAAACGCCCTGTAGGTGAGGTGGTGTCTGTGATGGATGAAGAAGACAGCAATGATATGGCGATGAAAGAAATTTTACTGGAAAATGGTTTTCCAATTGAATTTGCCGAAGATGCGATGGAAGAGGCAGCCAGGATCCCGGATACGATTTCAAATTCAGAAATAGAAAAAAGAAAAGATGTTCGTGCTATTTTAACCTTCACCATTGACCCAATTGATGCAAAAGATTTTGATGATGCCATTTCATTTCGGGTATTAAAAAACGGGAATTATGAAATTGGAGTTCACATTGCTGATGTTGCGCATTACGTAGAAGAGGATTCTGCACTTGATAAAGCTGCTTATGAAAAGGCGACCTCGGTTTATTTGCCGGATCGGGTAAACCCCATGTTGCCCGAGCATATTTCAAATGCTTTATGTTCTTTACGGCCAAATGAAGATAGTCTTACGTTCTCTGCCATTTTTCAAATTTCTCCCAAGGGACAGGTAAGGCAGCATTGGCTGGGCAAAACGGTTATTCATTCTGATCATCGGTTTACTTATGAAGAAGTGCAGGAGATCATTGAAGTGAAAGAGGGGATCTATTCGGAACAGATCTTAATTCTCAATCATATTGCCCAGCGTTTCCGCAAACAGCGATTTAAAAATGGTGCTATTAACTTTTCATCACAGGAAGTACGTTTTAAACTGGATGAACATAAAAAACCAATTGGAATCATTATTAAAGAAAGTAAAGAAGCTCATCAATTGATCGAGGAGTTCATGTTATTGGCAAACAGAACTGTTGCTTCTGATCTTTCAAAGATTAAACTCAAAAATAAACCGATCCCATTTCCTTATCGTGTTCACGATAATCCTGATGAAGAAAAATTGACCCCTTTCATCGCATTCGCCAGGAAGTTTGGCCACAAGTTCGATACATCTTCACCTGATGCGATCGCTTCTTCTTTTAACCAAATGCTGATTGATGTTCATGGTAAACCGGAACAACATGTATTGGAACAGTTGGGAATACGAACAATGGCAAAAGCAAAATATGATACTGAGAATATCGGGCACTATGGACTGGGA
>JBIOGV010000397.1:0-2741 GCA_044448365.1 Chitinophagales bacterium | reverse complement strand
TTGATCGATTGTAGCAGGAGCATCCAGCATTACATCACGACCAGCATTATTTTTTGGAAAGGCAATAAAATCGCGAATGCCTTCACTGCCGCCGAGAATGGCGCATAGACGGTCGAAACCAAAAGCAATGCCGCCGTGAGGAGGAGCACCGTATTCAAATGCTCCGAGTAAGAAGCCGAATTTGTGAAGAGCCTCTTCTTTACTCATGCCCAGGGCTTCAAACATTTTTTCCTGTAACTCTCTTTGAAAAATCCTGATAGAGCCACCACCAACTTCATTTCCATTCAATACCATATCATATGCATTAGCCTTGATGTTTGCATAAGGATGCTCCAAATATTTTTCAGGATTTTCAATCACATGACTGTTATGGATCATGATGTCAATATGCTCTGGTTTTGGCGAAGTAAATGGATGATGGCGTGCATTCCATCGATTTTCTTCGGCACTGTATTCAAACAAAGGAAAATCAAGTACCCAAAGCAATTTGAATTCGTCAGGTTTACGTAGACCTGAACGCCTGGCTATTTCCAGCCTAAGTTCACTGATCGCTTTTCTCGTTCTTTCTTCCGCACCGGCAAGAATTAAAATAAGATCACCGGGACCTGCTTTGCAGAATTCAGCAAGAGTTTGCAATTGCCCGGCATTAAAAAATTTATCAAAACTACTTTTATAAGTTCCATCTTTATTTACTTTCACAAATGCCAATCCTGCCATACCGATCTGGGGACGTTTGACCCATTCAATTAATTCATCGGTTTGTTTGCGGGAATATTCTGAAGCATTGGGAACAGAAATAGCAAGCACCGTTTCAGCATTATTGAAAACAGGAAAAGCCCCACCCAAACCCTCCGCTAATGGGAGGGCCTTTTTTGAAAAGTCTTTTATCTCGAAAACGGAATAAGGAGTTTTGAGATTGGAGATCTTCATTCCAAATCTTGTATCGGGTTTGTCGTTGCCATAATTCCACATGGCATCATCCCAGCTCATTCTTTCAACCGGTTCTGTATAGTCAATCCCTTTTACATCTTTGAAAATGGATTTGACCATCCCTTCAAACATATTGAGGATATCTTCCTGCTCAACAAAAGCCATCTCACTGTCTATTTGTGAAAATTCCGGCTGCCGGTCTGCACGAAGATCTTCATCCCTGAAACATTTCACAACCTGGTAATAGCGGTCGTACCCACTTACCATTAAAAGCTGTTTGAATGTTTGAGGTGATTGGGGCAAAGCATAAAACTGTCCCGGGTTCATTCTTGATGGTACTACAAAATCTCTTGCTCCTTCTGGTGTTGACTTTATCAAAAAAGGAGTTTCAATATCCATGAATCCATGCTGGTGTAAATAATTTCTTGCTGCACGATTGACAGCGTAGCGCAATTCAAGATTTTTCTTTACCACATTGCGGCGAAGATCGAGGTAACGATATTTCATTCTAAGATCGTCACCTCCGTCTGTATCATCCTGGATCGTGAATGGCGGAACTGCAGATCTGTTTAAAATTTTAAAGGATGTTACCACAATTTCTATTTCACCGGTAGGAATGTTAAGATTCTTGTTGCTTCGCTCCTGCACTGTACCTGTTGCCTGCACTACAAATTCACGGCCTACCTGATTGCCTTCTAACTGTTGGTTCAGTTCTTCTCCAAATAATAACTGAGTGATGCCATATCTGTCGCGCAGGTCAATGAAAGTTATGGCGCCAAATTTACGAATGGTTTGAACCCAGCCGGCTAGGGTAACCGTAGTTCCGGCATGTTTGATCCTTATTTCTCCGCAGGTATGAGAGCGATACATAAATCCAGTCCCCTTCAGGCGTTTTTATTTTATTAATTAGCGTGAAACGTGAAGCGTGAGACGTGAGAAAGAATTCACGTTTGACGTTTAACGTTTCACACAGTTCATTAGCGAACAGAACGTTGAAGAGTGCGACGCAACAGGCGATGAGCAGAATTACTGTTGCTGGCTACATAATCCTTTGTCTTTTTCAGGATTTCCTCAACGGCCGCAAAGATAACGACTGGAGCCATCGTTTTTAAAGCCCTGTTTATCGATTTGGATAAGATTTTGAGACAATTCACGTTTTAATTTGGAATAAACAAGCCAGCCCTTGCAAAATGGCGGGGGAATGTATATTTTTAAGCCCGAACCGTGACCCAATGCGAACGTTCATAAGAAAACTACGTTATATAATAAACGGAACCCACGATGCCCCGGTTAAGGCTGAGGAAGTTGCTGTAGTCAGTGATTCGCAATTTGAATCGTATTCGCGCGTGATTGGAAGTTTGATCCCTTACTTCAATGATCTTCCTGCCGAAGGAAGAAAACATTTTGTACAAAGAGTGCATCACTTTAAGTCAACAAAAAAATTTCAGTTTGTTGGAATGGAAAGGAGCGATGATTCGGCCACCCTTGTCAGCGCTTCAGCCGTTCAGGTAACTTTCGGGTTAAAGAATTATCTTCTTTCTCATTTTGAAAATATTCATGTGCTTGCCGATGCCTACCAGATGGAAAGTGATGAAGAATTGTATGTAGGTCATGTAGCACCAGAAGGAATTTACCTTTCATGGAAACATTTCCTGTTTGGGTACATGAAACAGAATGATAACGTGAATGTGGCCGTGCATGAAATGGCGCATGCACTTTTATACAATAATTTTTTTGCGCCTTATGGCATTGATACGCATTTCAGGATGAACTATGAGCATTTTTCAACTACAACGGGTCCTATACTGGCA
>JBIOGV010000396.1:0-2744 GCA_044448365.1 Chitinophagales bacterium | reverse complement strand
TCTATGTGAAAAATTTTCTTTTATCCCATAAGTATTATTGAATCAATAAGCGCCCTGGTTCTGATTTTTGAAAAGAAAAGGTCGCCGGTTGTATAAATGATCAATTATTAAATATTTTGTTCAGCATAAATAAGATCAAAGTTTAAAACATAGTCTCATGAATAAAAAAATAGCCATCATTGGCGCAGGGAACCTGGGGACCGCCATTGCAGAAGGTCTGCTAAAGAGTAAATTCAGCAAAGCATCAGAAATAATAGTTACCAGGCGAAATGTTTCGGTCAATCCACTAAAAGCCCTTGGCATTGATATAATAAACAATAATAATGCTGCAGTAAAGAAATCAGATGTTATCATTCTTGCAGTAAAGCCGTTCCAGACACTTGAATTATTGAAGAGCATTCAAAAAGAAATTACCCCCAATAAGATTTTTATTTCTGTTGTTACAGGAATTACCATGCAGGATATTGAAAATGCGATAGGCAAAAAGATTTCTTTATTCCGCGCAATGCCGAACACGGCTATTTCGATACAGGAAAGCATGACCTGTCTTTGTCACCGGCATGCAAAAGAAGCGGATATTAATTATGTACATGAGCTTTTCAGCAAATTGGGAAAAGTTGTTTCCATTGATGAAAAGCTGATGGAAGCAGCAACTATTTTAGGTGCCTGTGGTACGGCATATGCCATGAGATACATCCGTGCAAATATCCAGGGCGGGATTGAAATTGGTTTTGATGCAGCCACGGCTTCATTGATAGCTGCGCAAACTGTAAAGGGTGCTGCAGAATTATTACTCGTAAAAAAATCTCATCCCGAGCAGGAGATTGACAAAGTAACTACTCCGAAAGGCTGCACCATTGCCGGTTTGAATGAAATGGAACATCGTGGTTTCAGTTCTTCATTGATACGTGGTGTGGTGGCAAGTTATCAGAAGATTGCAAAGGATTAGGTTGATAAGTATAGCAGCTAATCATGATTTTGATGAAGAATCCTGAACGATGTTTTTGAGCGATTATTCTCTAATCCACATTGTAAAAAAATGAAACGGCATTATTATGTTTAGTATAAAATTTTCACTTCTGCAAAGTCTTTTCTGAAGATGCATTGAATGAATAGAAACCAAATATCATTATATCTGTTTTCGAAAGTTGTATTTTATTCCACATACTAATTTGGGTTACTATCTTGACGAAGCGTATACATGAAATTTCCAATTCAGTTTTCACGCAATAAGCGCTAACCGGGTGAAGGACCTATTGATAAACCTGCTCCTGGAACGTAACAATATTTGACAATTTCCCAGTTATTTGCAATCCAACTTGTGCTACTCTTTTTGCTCCGACTTTTGCGATAGCATCTCTCACAACTTTTGTACCTACAAAGTAGGCAGGCCCGTACATTGGACCAATGATCGGATCCTGTGCCCAACCACCAGAAAGTTTTTTTACAAGATGATCTGGCATAATGCATTCATCCCTCAGATAGGTTTTTACATCATCAATGGACATTCCTTCCCGTTGGTACAAGAGAGATACATTATGCTTAGCAACATTCTGCAGATCTGCCATTCCCAAAACAACTTCCATATCGGCTCTGTTGATCCCAAAATCTTTTTCTGTTCCATTTAATGTTTCTTCTCTTGAACCATATATCACGTCCAAAGCATTCTCAGCCCATCCTTCCTGGTATACTGCAGATGATGTACACATGGTTCCCATGGTAGCTTCAAAAGGAAGTTTTCCTGCTCTCCATAACAGATCCGTGACCGCAGAATTCAGGTAATGCCCAATCATAGCTTCATGAGATGCAAGTTGAATGATCCCGACATTTGTTAATGGATGATCTGTATTATATTCAAGCAATCCCTGCAATAGAGGAACATCGGTTCCCTGGCCCCTGTATATGCTTGATCCTGTAAAAGAGACATTATTAATGGGTTTAAATTCGAAACCATTAAATAAAACATCTGACAGATCCGAATGATACCCCGGAATTCCAAAATCCATTTGAGAAAATAATCTTTCACGAGCTGCTTCCAAAAGCTTTTGTATTGTCTCATTAAACCTTTGCTGAACAACAGCACCATCAATCTTTTCTTCGTCTTCCTGTCCATAAGCCCCGATATGCCCCATTTCTTTTTCCCATGCTAAAATGGTTTGCCTGAGGTCCCTGCCCGGTCTAACCTCAAAACCTGCCTTTGAAAGTGCTTGTGCCAATGTTGTTCTGTAAGAAGTCGCATCTACTAATCTTACTTCTGCTAACCCGGTTACAGCCCTGTATTTTTCATCATAGCCAGGGGATTCAACATTTTCATCTAGCGTTCTTAAAACCATTTCAAGAGCATCCACCAGGCTTAAAACATCTGTTCTTCTATCAGCACTCAATTGATCAATCTGCATCCTTATTTCGTTCGGGAGTTCATGCAATCTGTAATTAACTATATATTTTTTTATGGTTTTTTGATCACCAAATTCTGATACGCCTCCTGCTTGTCTCAGATTTTTTGCGATAGGATCATAATACACCTGGGGAGGAGTCATACCTGATGTCCATGTGTCAATAATAAAATGTTGTGCGCCGCTCTCGTGGAGGGCGTCTCCTCCTGCCAGCGTATCTACACCAAATGCCAGCACCACAACTTTTTGTTCAATCTCGGTAAGTTCATTAAAATTCATTCCAAAGGCCATGTAAACACCCCTCTTTTGCCAAATATAAATTATTTACTGAACTGTATTACTACTATC
>JBIOGV010000395.1:0-2753 GCA_044448365.1 Chitinophagales bacterium | reverse complement strand
ATATCATCATCTGATCCTCCGACGAAACTCGCCTGGTAGCCACCCGTGCCATCATTATTGATTCTTGCAATGAACCCATCATAATTGCCTTTATTAATATTCTGAAAAGCGGGGGCCCCGCCCAATGGAAAATCGGGGCTATTTGTTTGTCCAACTAATACGGACACAGAATCACCAAGGCTATAAATACCCCAGCCATAATCCTCACCGCTACCTCCTATTTTTTCAAGAATGTCAAATGAAACAGCTCCTGAAGCAGGCACATTAATTCTTCCGAATAAAACTTCCCGGCCCGCTATATCATTGGGCACTGTTGCATTTATTTCAGTGATGCCAAATGTATTCCCGACGAATACAACATCACCATTACTTAATACCTGGAAATCATTAACAAGGTCTGCATTATTACCGCCGATATAGGTTCCAAAACGCAATTGATTTATCGAAGTAAATTGTCCGATCCATGCATCTGAACTTCCTCCGAATGTACTGTCGGCCGAAGACACGAGGTAATCAGTGACTGCGCGTGAAAGCGTATCACCACATGATAATGAAACATAGTAAGAACTATCACTCACTGCTCTTATTGTTAAAGACTTTTCATTCCCGGGACCACCCAGGTAACTGCAATACACCAGGTTATTCAGTGCCAAATTGAAAATTGCAACGAATCCTTCATCATTCCCATGATAAACTGTGTCAAATGCCTCAATATCTCCTGCTGAACTTTTTGTTACCGGGAAATCGGGAGAACCTGTGTACCCGCAAATAAATACAAAAGATTGGCTTATTGAAACACCAATACCCACTTCAGGGCCTGTACCCCCCAGGTAAGTAATATATTGAACCGTTTGTCCATCTTTTGTTAGTGCATAAATAATTGCGTCGGTCATTGATATAAATGTCCCATCATATGCACTGGCAAACGCTGCTGCATAGGCTGTAGAAACCTGTCGGTTAGCTGCCCCTGTACAATAAAGAAGATTGTCATTAGCGTCAAAATCTATCCCATACAGATATTCGTCAAAATTAAAATTGCCGCCGTCAAAGAAAGTACCCCATAAAAGATCGGGATCAATGACCAGGGGATATTGTTGTATTCTGTTTTCAAATCCTTTGAACCGTATTTCATTTTCTTTGACTAAAGAAAATTGAATGCTGGTTTGTTGCTTGCCGGCAGGAGTCACATAATAACTTTCCGGAAGGTGCATATTGAAATTGCCCATTCCCAGCATGATCTGCAGGTCACCATTATTAGTTATAGATAATCTTTTTTGTCCTTCAAATTTCATTTTTATCATTGCCGCATCAGCATTCGGAGATACGATCCAATCAAATTCCATTTGTCCTGTTTCCTGGCTGTATAACCGCAGGTCAATACCCGGGTAAACATTCTTTAAAATAACTTCCCCATAACATCCAACATTAGTGACACTCTGCCTTGTTGAACTTGCATTAATAAAATTTCTTTTGGTCGGTAATACCTTTAATTTTTGGAAGCTGCTAAAACCCACTGAACCTTTAAACACGATGTTGAACGCATTATACCGGTAATCTTTGCTCCCCTCAGTGATCGAAGATTTGTCGCTGATATGCCCATGTTCATTTTTCTCATCACTTGATTTCAGGACCACCACCCGAAGCATGCTTTTTTCAATAAAAATTATTTGATCGCCCGATGAAAAATACGCGACCACATTTTCGGGTAGTCCCATTTGGCCGTTATTTTCTATCAACTGCAGTTTAAGACTGCTTTGCTTTAAAGTATTGCGTACCGTTTTTTCCAGTTCAGGTGATAGCTGCTGATTTGTTAGAGCTGATGTATTATTACTATGAGATTGACTGTTCGAAACGACCGGAAAGAAAAATAGGGAAAGTGCTGTTAAAACAAATACCAGGAAGAACTTAAGAAGAATAAAACTTGTCTTTCTAAAAGACCCGGGGAAAAAAATTGCAGCGGTAGAAAGACGCCATAGAGTAAAGTTTTTCATCAGGTACCTTAAATTGGATAATTGGATTTCGAACTAACGTTCTGCACCACTAATTTGGTGCCAATATTAAAAAAATATACAATAAAAAACACTCGATTTTTAAAAGAAAAATACGTGAAAAAGAGGCGATAAACTTCTAAGTAGTTTTTGAAAAAATTGCCTTTGCTCATGACAAATCATTTTCCGAGAAAGAAACGAATCAATGAAGTTGTTGAGTGCATGACAGGCGCTCTCTATCTTATGAGTGTTGTAGTTCCTTTTAGCTGGTATTTTTCCCCCTTGAAATCTTCAGCAGCAATGATCCAAACATAAACCCCTGTACTTTGTGAGCCATCACTTACATCTCCATCCCAGCCCATATCCATATCAGATGTTTGAAAAACCAATTGCCCCGTGCGATTATACACAGCAAAATAATCAAGATGTTTAATACCATTATACCTGGGTTTTAATATATCATTCAACCCGTCATGATTGGGGGTAAATGCAGAAGGAACAAGTACGCCCGGAAAATTAAAAACTCTGATCTTCACCGAATCTTCAGCACTGCAGCCGGCGTCAGTGACCCCGGTTAAATAATAAACCTGGTCATTTTGCAAAGTAGATGAGGGGTCGAAGCCATAAATAGTATTCAAACCGGTAGCCGGTGACCATATCAGATTTGGTAACCCATTAAAATGACCTCCCCAACTGGCTCCTAACACAAATGGAATATTCGATTGCACCGAAGTATCCTTTCCGGCATCTACAAAAATATCTTCT
>JBIOGV010000394.1:0-2778 GCA_044448365.1 Chitinophagales bacterium | reverse complement strand
TTCGAATTCGATTTGCCTGTCGGTGCCATCAGAATAGAAAAATTTGGATTCCGATTCAGGCTTTAATTCAATATCAGGAGTTCCATCCCGATGCCTGTAAAGCTTCCCATCCTTTTTAATAAATACAAGCGTCATGAATGCTGAGTATTTGCCGACATAATGATCTAATAAGGCAGTATCAATCTTTACTTCCTTGTGTTCATAGGGCATGAGCAAGGGTTCACCCGCTAAAATGGATTCAATTCCCGCGATCAAAAGAGATGGATTCGTTTCGTTGTTTGAAAGAAGGATGATCGTCTCACTGCTGTCAACCATTCTTGTAATATCAGTAGCGTAACCCGGCCATCCTCCCGTATGTGAAATAACTTTTCCATTGCCCGTTTTGAGCTGGACCATCACTCCAAAGCCATAAAAACTTGCCGAATCCCGTGGAGACATTTGTACTAGCGGCGAAAGCATTTCATCTAACGATGCCTTACTCACCAGCTTATTACCATACAATGCCTGGTCCCATTTGAACAGGTCACCGATAGTAGTGTTTACACAACCATCACCAACGATCCCATCGAGATAATAAACAAAATCATACTTCGGAGAATTGTCCGGTAAAATATATTTTTTCAAACTATCTGAATAAACAAAACCCAAAGCATAATTAGCAGGGATTTTTCCGGTGCTGCGGCGTGTATTATAAATAAATGTATGAGTCATTCCCAGTGGCTGAAAAATATTTTTTGCCATAAATTCATTATAGCTCATGCCGGAAACTTTTTCAATGATCGAAGCCAGCACTGCGTAACCGGTATTACTGTATTTCCATTTGCTTCCGGGTTTAAAAAACAAAGTATCATGCAACTTTTCCAGCATCCCAATGATATCTTTATTGAAAGCGATATTTTTATGATCCCAATTCTTTTCAAACTGGTCCTCATAAGAGGGAAGGCCGGAAGTATGAGTCAATAAATTTCTTACAATAATATTGTCGTACGGCAAACCAGGAAAAAATTTGTTGATGTTGTCATCGTAACTGAGCAAACCTCTCTCCTTGCAGATCATGATCCCCATGGCGGTAAATTGTTTTGAAATAGAAGCGAGCTCAAAGACTGAACTATCATTCAATGGACGTTTGCTATCATAGTCTGCATAGCCAAGAGCCTGCTGGTAAACAATTTTCCCTTGTTTTGCCACCATTGCATTTCCATTAAAACGAAAATAATCATGCTGCCCGGTCATAAACTGCCGGAGTAATTGCTGGTAATTGTTTTGTGCTGCTACAGAAAATGGGAATAATAATAATAAAAAGATCAGTTTTCTCATTTTGGTTTTATTTTCAGGTTAAGAAAAAATTGGTCTCTCGAATTCTACCTTCTAAATTCTGTCTTCAACCTTCTCCATAGTTTGCTGTTTGTTTTTAAAATAATAGTAAACGGGCACACCACTTAAAACAAGAAATAACCCAATGACCGATTGCTTTGTCTGAACAATGACTGTATTGATGATAAGCGCCAGGGAAAATAAAATGATAATAACCGATGTCACGGGGTAACCAATCACTTTTGTTGTGATCAATTTTTTTCTTTTCATACGGATCAGCCCTACGGCCAGTAATATATAAAAAAAGAAACCCGCAAAAATTACCAGGTTGGTCAGCAGATCAAAAGTGCCGGATACAACTAATAAACCACTCCAGATCATTGACCAGGTAAGCGACACGTAAGGAGTTTGGAAAACGGGATGAACGTTTGCAACATTTTTGAAAAAAAAGTTTTCCTGTGCCATTCGGAAATAAATACGCGGATACACAATGATGCAGGCATTGAGTGCACCAAACGTGCTTGTGGCTATGAGTACTGAAACTATTATAGATCCCGTCTTACCCATGAGTGATTCAGCTACCACTACTGCCGCTATATTGTTTTCGCCTACAGCTGCCAGTTTATTTAACGGCAACACCTGCATGAAAGCATAATTCAACAGAACGTAAAGCAACATGGCTATACTCAATCCTGCCACGATCGCCAGCGGAACATTGCGCTTTGGGTTTTTAATTTCTCCCGTTACAAAGCTTATGTTGGCCCAGCCGTCGTATGCCCAGAAAGCACTAAGCATGGCGCCGAATAAAGCGCTGAACAGGGCAGCATTTGAAAAGTGGATTGCGGTGGTTGCGTCGACTGCATGCGTGGCAGAAGGATTTGAGTACATCAAACCCAATACAATAAGCAATGCGATGCCAAGGATTTTTGCAGTAGTGACAATATTATTTAATATGCCTCCGTTTTTTGTACCCCGGTAATTCAGCCAGGTTAATAAACATATAGTGATCACCGCAATTATTTTTACACCGGAGCTTGCAAATGGAAAGATAAAATTACCAATGGAGATATTTTGAAATTGTTGTAATGGATCGGGTATATGTATCAATGTATTTAGAGATTGAGAAAATATAAACGCTAAGGCCGCGATAGAACCGCTCCCCATAATTGTAAAGATCGTCCAGCCATAAAGAAAAGAAAAGAAATCACCCACTGAAAGACGCAGGTATTCATATACACCGCCGGATTCTGTTGTAATAGTGGCAAGGCCTGATAAAATAAACGCACCAAATAATACAATAACTCCTGCAATGATCCATGCTGCTACAATGTAAGACTCATTCATGAGCGTTGCGGACATGGGAGCTATTTTCTTAAACACACCGGAACCGATCATGATACCTGTGACCAATAAAATTCCGGTCGGTAATCCGAGCACACGTTTAAGTGGAATCTTTGTTTTATC
>JBIOGV010000393.1:0-2793 GCA_044448365.1 Chitinophagales bacterium | reverse complement strand
TGGGTGGTGGATTTGTGAGTCGTGAATAGTGAGTGGTGAGTAGTAAGCGGGTATTGCTGAATAGAATTACAGGTGTACAACCTGCCTGCCGTGCAGGCAGGCAACAAATGTTGATAGTAGGAATGTAGCTGAGAAAATAAAAAATAAACGATTGATGGTTTAGCGCCAAAGTTGGATGTTATGCCTCAATTTCAAAGTTGCTTATTCTGTTTGAAAACCTTAAACTTTAAACTTTAAACCCGAAACTTTCTTCATGCTGAGCAGAATTGCAGATTCATTGTTTTGGCTGAACCGCTACATGGAACGTGCAGACAGTTTGCTCCGTGTGATCCGGACAAATTATATCCTTTCCTTTGATATGATCGACAGCAGTGACTTTCATTGGAAGGATATCCTTGGAATGTTTGCCGGACTCGATGAAGAAACTATTCAGTTAAATGGAGAAAATTCAGTCTCAGCGCTGCAATACCTGATCTCAGATACAAAAAATGTGAACGCGATAAAGGTTTTGTTTATAAAAGCAAGAGAAAATGCAAGAGGCGTGCAGGATAATATCACCAAGGAAGTATGGGAACAGGTAAATCATTTATATCATCTCATCAACCAGCCTGAGCTGGAAAAGAAAATGAAAGATTCCAGGGCTATTGAAATTCTTGACAGCCTGACAAAGAACAGTATATTATTTGCAGGTATTACGGAAACAACCATGCCGCGGGGGCAGGGATGGAATTTTATGAACCTCGGGAAATTTATCGAGCGGAGTATGCTGACCATTGAAATTGCCAATGCGCATTTCAAAAAAATAGATTACCAGTTGAGTAATCCACAAGATATCCTACACTGGAAAAACCTGCTGCTTTCACTCTCTGGCTATGAATTATATTTGAAAACTTATGCCGGCGGCAATCACAACATTAATGTCATTGACCAGATCATGATGAATAAAAATTTCCCCCGCTCTGCTTTTTATTCTTTTGAACGAATCAAAAGATATCTTGATGATATTATTGAAGACACAAAAATTGAAGGCGGAGATATGCTGCAAAAAATGTTTGGGAGACTGCATAGCAAGATCCTGTTTGCAGATCTCAACAATTTGCATAATGCCGGCATGCAAGATTTTCTCATTTCAACGCGGCACGAACTGGTTGAATTTT
The DNA here is from genome assembly GCA_044448365.1 of Chitinophagales bacterium. Lineage (GTDB taxonomy): Bacteria > Bacteroidota > Bacteroidia > Chitinophagales > Chitinophagaceae > VBAU01. Next base: position 1,636 of record JBIOGV010000393.1, on the reverse strand, counting down.
CGAAACAATTTTCAAGAATTTATTTTTCCTACTCTTAACACAAAAGAATGTCTGTTTTCAACATACACCACATAACAAAATATGAATACGACCGTGCGGTGAAAGAAAGTGTGAACGAGATAAAAATTTATCCATTTAATAGTCCGGCTCAACACGTTTTGTATCATGAAATTAATATCACGGGCAATCCCGGGGTAATGGTGGCAACTGATTATTGGGGCAATCGTACGGGAATGTTCAACCTGATGCCTTCTCATACAGAGCTGTTGATCGAAAGCAAGGTTATAGTCCGCAATCATCAGCCCGAACAGGATATAAAAAACTTTTGCGGAGATTTTCATGAGCTTTATGGTGAAATAAGAAAAGATCTTTCGCTTATTGAACTAAGCCGGTCAGAAAGATCGCATTTACAGGATGAGATCCGGAACATCGCTGAAGAAATAAAAATATCACAGGTCGTGACGGAAGTTGTAGAAAATTGCAGTCGCTATATTTTCCAAAATTTTCAATATGTAAAAGGCATTACCACGATTGAAACGACAGTAGAAGAAATTCTTGAGCATCACTCAGGCGTTTGCCAGGATTTTGCTCATGTCATGCTCGAGGTGCTTAGGTATTTGCAAATACCCGGCCGGTATGTGAGCGGATATATTTGTCCCAATAAAAACGGTATGCGTGGTGAAGGCGCTACTCATGCCTGGGTAGAAGCATGGGTACCCGGTTATGGTTGGGCTGGCATTGATCCAACCAATAATGTTTGGGTCAGTAATCGTCATGTGAAACTGGCTGTGGGCCGAAATTTCAACGATTGCACTCCTGTAAAGGGAACATTCAAAGGTCCCGCCAGGCAATCTCTTTCGGTATACGTTTCTGTTGGTTATGAAGATGGTCAGACCTTTGAAGAGATCAGCAAAGTAAAAATGGAACAACAGGTTGAAGACAACGAAGATCCTTCTTTGCTGGAAAGTTTTTCAGGGCAACAGCAATAATGAATCGCTGCGTTGAATTCGTTTTATTTATTAGGTAATAATTTTTTCAGAAGTGTCTCCTTTTTGCTGCGGGAAACATCGATCGTAGATCCATCGCTCATTACCAGATAACCACCTTCACCTTTAATATATTTTTCAACTTCATTCAGGTTAACAAGATAACAACGATGCACTCGTACGAATGAATGATCTTCTAAAAGTTCTTCAATTTCTTTTAATGTAGTAGACACCACCTGCTTCTTTTTGTCTTTTAAATGTAAAATGGTGTAATTGCTATCAGACTTACAATTGATAATCGAATCAACCTGTATCATCTGCAGACCCTCCATAGTGGGCATGGCAATCTTGCTGACAGGTGTAGACGGGTAATGTATCTTCTGCATTAAAATTTCTAACTGTTGTGCGATAGGTTTTTGAGAACGACGAATAATCTTCTGTATTGCATTCCTCAACTCTTCTTCATCTACGGGCTTCAATAAATAATCGATGGCGCTGAAACGGATGGCTTTTAATGCATATTGATCATAGCTGGTGGTAAAGATGATATCAAAATCAACAACGGACAGTTGTTCCAGCATCTCAAAGCCATTCATCTTTGGCATTTCCACATCGAGGAACACCAGGTCGGGCAAATGTTGCCGGATAGC
>JBIOGV010000392.1:0-2794 GCA_044448365.1 Chitinophagales bacterium | reverse complement strand
GAATTTAAAAGACTGGTTTACTCACTTGAAAAATATTCAAATCACCCGATAGCAAAATGCATCACTAAAGAATGGAAAACAAAGACGGAATTACGCTGGAATAAAATTGAAGAAGTAAAGGGTATTGGCATAAAGGCATTGCATAATGAGGGAAATGAATTTTGGGCCGGGTCTTATAAACTTGCTGAAAAATTAACGAAAGATGACCAACACAGTATTTATGTTCTCGAAAATGGACAATTGCTGGGATGGATCGATGTAAAGGATGAGATAAGGCCGGAAGCAAAGGAGGTAATAGATTATCTGCATTCAAAAAATATAAAAACCATTTTGCTGAGTGGCGACAGGTTGGCAAAATGCCGGCAGCTTGCTGAAGAACTTGGAATTGATGAAGTAATTGCCGAGCAGACTCCGGAACAAAAACTGAAAAAAATTGGCGAATTAAATGCTGTAACTCCTGTTGCAATGGTTGGAGATGGGATCAATGATGCCCCTGCATTGGCAAAAGCAACAGTTGGAGTATCGATGAGCGAAGCTTCTCAAATTGCTATGCAAACTGCCCAGGTAGTTTTGATGGGAAGTGGATTAAAGAATTTACCCGTAGCGCTTGGTCTTGGGAGGCATACTTATCTGACCATTCAACAAAATCTTTTCTGGGCATTTTTTTATAACATTATCGCCATTCCGGTTGCAGCTCTTGGTTTTCTTACTCCAACTTTTGGTGCATTGGTAATGGGATTCAGTGATGTGATTCTTGCTGTTAATTCAGTCCGTTTGTTTGTGAAAAAAGTCGTTTGACCGTGAGTCGCGAGACGTCAATTGTGAGTGAGAGTTTCTTAGCTTGGGGTAAATCTTATGCTATGTTTTTAGTATTCACACACCGGGCTTGATATTTTCAGGATTTCAAAAGATCTTGTCTTGCATTGTTACAAGGAAACAAAAACATTTCCTGTGGAAGAGAAGTTTGGAATAATTTCACAAATAAGTAGAGCCGCCTTATCTGTTCATCTGAATATTGCTGAAGGTTGCTCGAGGAAGTCTATGAAAGAAAGGAAAAGGTTTTATGAAATTGCAAGAGGTTCTTTGATTGAAGTTGATACTGCTTTTGAAGTTGCTGTCGAAAAATTAAAGGAATTAGAACGAGCCATAGTCAGAAATTTTCAAATGATCTCAAAAATGCTTTCCTAATGACTGTTGCCACTCACGATTCACGACTCATGATTCACGAAATCCTCAAACAATACTGGGGTTATGATTCCTTTCGTCCATTACAGGAAGAGATCATTAATTCCGTTCTTAATGAAAAAGATACTCTTGCCTTAATGCCTACGGGGGGTGGCAAATCTCTTTGCTATCAAATTCCCGGTCTGGCTAAACCCGGGTTGTGCCTGGTTATTTCACCACTCATTGCCCTTATGAAAGACCAGGTTGAAAATCTCCGAAAAAAAAATATCACAGCTTATGCCATTTACTCCGGCATGAGCCGTAAAGATGTGATCAATACATTAAAAATAGCCGCACACAGCAACTGTAAATTCCTGTATGTATCTCCTGAGCGATTGGAAACGTCTTTATTCAGGGAATATTTGCCTGCACTGGATATTAATTTAATTGCAGTTGACGAAGCTCATTGTATCTCACAGTGGGGTTATGACTTTCGCCCGTCTTATTTAAGAATTGAAGCATTGAGAGAAGAAGTTCCAACTATTCCCATTTTGGCTTTATCGGCATCTGCTACTGTCGAAGTGCAAGATGATATTGGTGATAAACTCCGGTTCAGATCAAAAAATAGTTTTCGCCAGTCATTTGAAAGACCCAATCTTTCCTACAGTGTTTTTAAAGTCGACTCAAGAATCAATAAAATAATTGAAATACTCAGAAATGTTCCTGGTAGTTGTATCGTGTATTGCAAAAGCAGGAAGAGAACAAAAGAAATAGCCGAACTTATAGGAATGCATGGAATGTCTGCAGATTTTTATCATGCAGGTTTAACCCAGGAAGAAAGGAATAAGAAACAAGAAGCCTGGATAAAGGATCAAACAAGGATCATTGTTTGCACGAATGCTTTTGGTATGGGGATCGATAAGCCCGATGTCCGCGTGGTCATTCATGCAGATGCACCCGATTGTCTGGAAAATTATTACCAGGAAGCCGGTAGAGCCGGCAGGGATGGAAAAAGGTCCTATGCTGTTTTATTATACGGTGAAAAAGACATAAAAGAATTAGAAGATTCTATCCGGCTGCGTTATCCTTCTATTGAAGAGATCAGGCAGGTTTATCAATCTGTTTCCAATTATCTGCAAATTCCCTCTGGCAGCGGCCAAGGACAATACTATGATTTTGATATCACTGATTTTATTAAAAAATTCAAACTGAATAGTCATACTGTGCTTTATTCATTAAAAGCCCTGGAACAGGATGAATGGTTGAGTTTTAATGAACAGGTTTTTCTTCCCTCAACTGTTCAGTTCATCACGAATAAAGAACAGTTATACCAGTTTGAAAAAGATCACCCGTTATTGGAGCCTTTGATAAAAACATTGCTTCGGGCTTACGAAGGAATTTTTGGATACCCGGTTTCTATATCAGAAAATGTTCTTGCCTATTTGTTAAAAAAAGACAGGGATGAGGTAAAAAAAGAATTGGCACAACTTCATCGTTATCGCCTTATCGAATACATTCCACAAAAGGATACACCCCAAGTTTTCTTTTTGCGCAACCGTATAAAAGCTGAAAACATTTCCATTAACATAGAAGATTTTAATAAACGAAAAGAAAGGTTTATTTCAAGGAT
>JBIOGV010000391.1:0-2827 GCA_044448365.1 Chitinophagales bacterium | reverse complement strand
TTTTTTTTATAGGGATTGCAAAGATAAGGTCTGCCATTATCTCTCCAAATTTTTTCTAAATCAACGGGTTATTAAAATAGCAGAAGTTTTGAATTCTTTCATCGCTCTATTGATTGGAGGAATACAAATTTTCAATTTTACTTCGATGCATAAAATGTCAAACCATACAAAAAACAGAACCGGGTATCTTGAATCCGAATGCTCTCAGGATCCTATTTCCTGGCGATCGTTAAACCGCTCCATTTTAAATTAGTGCAATCCCCAACTATTACCCCGAATTTTTTTCCGATTGTTGTAACTGCTTTTTTAGCCCTTTCAATTACTTCTTCAATGTTTTCGCTGGTGCTTTTATAGTATTCGCCAACCGGCAATTCATAAACAATGCCTTTCTCGTCTGTGATAGTCTTTGAAAAACCTTCTCTTGCCATGGCTGTATGAAATCTACCCGTATAGTCATCCGGCCATACTGCTTTTTGAAGTTCAACACGTATTAAGAAATCGCTCATAAAATAGATGTTATTTTGAATTTATACTTCTAAATGCTTTGTCAACCACTTTCGAAAATGTGATATCATTAAAATTCACTCTTTTAATCGGTTTGTCAATGGAAATTACGGCAATGGACCATCCTTCCACGCCAATAGAAATTCCAATAGTATTTTTTTCCAATATTTTTTTTAGCTTGGTTGTTGTTCTCATTGAAGACAGGCGGCAGGGCCTATCAACAGAAAGGTAAAATTATTTAAACAAATGAACGTTTCTGTTTTTCTTATACCGCTAGGAAGCTGGTTCCGGCTTCGCAGTCGGGAGCTTACTTTTCTAAATCAACGGGTTATTAAAATAGCAGAAGTTTTGAATTCTTTCATCATACTATTGCACGTAGTAATATAAATTTCTAATTTTAGGGTGATGAGTAAGATGTCAAATGATACCAGGAACATAACCTCAGAAGTTACCGATGTGGTCACTTCTGTTGATGAACCGTGCAGCCTGATTGTATGGAATGACGATGTAAATACTTTTGATTGGGTAATTGACACTCTTGTTGAAGTTTGTGGACATACTGAAGAACAGGCTGAACAATGCGCTTACCTTATACATTTTAAAGGCAAATGTGATGTAAAACAAGGTGAATATGAAAAACTAAAGGCCATGTGTGATAAAATCACGGATCGTGGCATTGGGGCTACTGTTGAAGTTACTGCCTGATCTTTCTGAAAATAATGCTTTGATCCCGCCGGTGGCGGGATCTTTTTATTTTTGAACCAAACCAAAAACAATTGGCAGTTTTCGCATTGGAAAAAAAATTGTATTTCCCGCCAGTGGATTTCGCAGAACCCGACGGTCTGCTCGCGATTGGCGGCGATTTGTCTCCGAAAAGATTATTGCTTGCTTACCGCCAGGGAATATTCCCCTGGTATGAAGGAGCTTATATTTTGTGGTGGTGCCCTGATCCGCGTTTTATTCTTTTTCCCGGTGAACTGAAAGTCAGCAAGAGCATGAAGATGTTACTCAAAAAAAATGCTTTTGATTTTACTATAAATAAAGCATTCAAAGAAGTAATTCACCATTGTAAAGAGATCAAACGTCCCGGGCAGAAAGGAACCTGGATCACTGATGAGGTCGAAAAGGCTTATACGAGAATGCATGAACTGGGATACGCTTTGAGTGCTGAAGTATGGAAGAATGCTGAGCTCGCAGGTGGCGTTTATGGAATAAAGCTGGGTAAAGTTTTTTTTGGAGAAAGTATGTTCAGCAACATCAGTAATGCCTCGAAATATGCATTCATTAAACTCGTTGAAAATCTGACAGGGCAGGGAGTTGAACTGATCGATTGCCAGGTTTATACCGAACACCTCGAAAGTTTAGGAGCCCGGATGATCAGGAGGAAAGAATTTGTAAAGAAACTTGATGAACTGATAAATGATAGTGAATAGATGATAGTTAGAAGTTAATGAATCGACGCTATCCAATATCTTAATCACCTAATAGCTTCCACCGAGACGCTAAGAAACTCAACGGTAAAATTATCTCAACTCAAAACCGGGTTTCGAGGTAATGAGGAAGCATGGCCCTCCAGGTATTCCAGTCGTGAGGCCATTCAGATCCCCATACGTCCAATTCATACCATATATTTTTATCGTATAAAATTTTTGCAAAGCGACCACTGTTTGAAGGATCTTCGTAAGCACCGCTCCCGGTCAGAATGTGAATATGATTGCTTCTTCGTATCTGTTCCAGGATATTATGATCGGTAAGATTAGGCATATAATGCATGGGGCTGTTAAAATATACATCATCATCAAAATAGCCTTTTGTATATTCGGTTAGATCATAAACTCCGCTCATGGCAATTACACCATTGATAATATCAGGGCGTTTTAAAAATAAATTCATACTGTGTAAGGCCCCAAATGATGCCCCGCAGGTGATGATCGGGGTATCCTGGCTTGTGTTGCTGCGAATAAATGGAACGACCTCGTTAAAAACATAGTCGTTGTACTGCTGATGTCGTATCGCCTTATGCCTTGGATCCATGTGATTATTCAACCAGCTTTCCATGTTAATGCTGTTAATAGAAAACACCTTCACTTTTCCCTGGTCGATATATGGCTGTATGGTATCCATCAGCTGAAACCGCTCATATTCGAGATAATCAGCAGAGGCAGTGGGAACAAGCAACAAAGCAAACCCATAATGTCCGTACGTAACAACGGGCATTTCCTTATTTAAAGCCGGGCTGTACCAACCTGTCAATTCTCTTTGCATGGAAAAACTTTTAGCAGATATAAACATGCAAATTAAGAAAGGATTAGTAAAAAAATCC
>JBIOGV010000390.1:0-2844 GCA_044448365.1 Chitinophagales bacterium | reverse complement strand
GGCTCCTGCCTGTTCTGAGAAATATATGTTTGGATTAATGATCCATTGATCATCCACTTTAAAGCTTGCGTTCAAAAATCCTGTATAACGAACGGGAACGCGATTATCAGCAGTGACTGTCTGATCAAAGAAAGATTCTCTCGGGTGATTAACGTGCATGGCAGAGAATCCCGCATTTACATAAACATTATTATTTGGAAAATAAGCGTAATTGAGACCGGCCTGGAGATCCAGGTAATTAATATTATTGGCAGCAAGAGACACACCCGTTGGCAAGTGACTGTCAAAAAATTTACCATCGTATTGATCAGGGAATTTCAGATTGGTCACATTGATCTGTTTATTGGCCCAGCCAATATTAAAACCGGCGCTTATCAAACTTCCTGCATTGATCATTTGATGATAAGCAATGGACCCATACACTTTAGTTGATGTAAGATTACCGCTCCCGGCAACATCATGAAGTATTACTCCACCTAATCCCATCCAGCCGGTTTCAATCCTGTTTCGAAAAACCTGTACATCACCGTAAGCGCTCATCGTTTTGTAAGGAACAGACATAATATCCGACCATTGATTGCGATAATTCATACCAAGCCGGTAATCCGCCTGGGGAATAAATCCTGTATTAGCAGGATTCGTTAACAATGGCGAATTCATGAATTGTGAGAAATGAAGATCCTGTGCGCTAACCACAAGTTGTAATCCGCAGGTAACAAGAAAACCAATGTATTTTACTGTCTTCATACTGTGCTCCTCATTTCTTTGCTCAATTTATCTTATTAAAGTGATATCGCCTTTCTTCGTCACTTTCTTACCATCAAAAAATTCTACTTCCAGCGTATATGCATATACATCCATTGGCTGCACTTCGCCATTGAATTTGCCATCCCATCCGATATTCCTGTCATTCGTTTCAAAAACCTTTTGGCCCCAGCGATTCCAAATAGTGAATTGCATTTTAACGATCCCAAATCCTTTTGCAAAAATTCTGCTGTTAACATCATTACTCATCGGCGTGAAAGCATTGGGTACATCGATGGCATCAACGACAAGAACACTTACCGGCTGACAAAGCGTATCAGAACATCCCGCGGCATTAAAAGCTATAAGGCAAACATTAAAAGTACCGGTGTAATTGTATTGATGGGATACGATTTGTCTTGATGTGGTTTGTAAACTATCTCCATCGCCAAATTGCCAAATAAACCGTACGGCATCCGGTGAAGAAAGATTTGTAAATAAATCCGGTGTATTTTCTATAGGTGTTGTAGGAGTGTAACTAAAATTTGCCGTGGGTAATGTGGATACGATAATAGTTTTCCTGGTAGTATCTGTTAGATTGCAGGTACCGGGATCATTTGCGATCAATGTAATGGTATAGGATCCGGGAACGCTATACAGGTGAGTAGGATTAATCGCGGTTGATGTGCTTCCATCGCCAAAATCCCACTGAAAAGATTGGCCTGCAAGAGAAGTATTTTCAAATACAGCATTATATGGGGCACAACCTAACGGCGGAGTTACGAACTGGGCTTTTACCAATGCCGCTACTCTTATTTGTATAATAACCGAATCCGGAGCATTGCAATATGTTGTATCAGTAAGAACCAAAGCAGCATTGTAAGTACCCGGCGCAGCATAGTTGTGAAATACGCTTGTTGTTCCACCTACGATGCGGGGAGATCTATCGCCAAAATCCCATGTAAAAGAAGAATCGTTAAATGCAACAGGAGCGGAGGATAAATTATCAAATCTGTATTTGAATGAATCGCAGGGACTCAATTTTACAGGATTAAAATTTATAGTCGCCTGTATATTCCCAACACGAATATGCACGTAGGCTGTATCCTGTATATTGCATGATGAGGAATCAATGGCAATCAGTCTTACCCTGTAATTCCCGATCGAGTTAAAAGTATACGAGGCATTGGGTACTGTAGTTCTGATTTCAGGGCTGCCGTCGCCAAAATTCCAAAGATAACTGACTGCATTGTGAATGGTATCACTGAAATCAACTGTCAATGGTACACAGCCTGCCGAATCACCGGGGGCTCCATTAATAGTTGATAAAATTCCGGCTTTCACTCCCGCAAGATTAAATGCAATTTTTACCATTGCAAGATTACAACCACCTCCGTTGCCGGCGGCTCCGTCAGTTGTCTGCCATGCGCCGGGTGTAGTAGGAAACCTGGCACCGGGATCAAATACGGTACAATGAGCACATATTGCTTCATAAATTACTCCGTTTTGATCGAATCTGCTTGTGCCTCCATCAACATGGTCTGATCCGTTGACATTGGCTTCTCCAAAAAAACTGCCATACAATTGAGAAACGGCATCCTTTTTCATGACAAAAAAATAAAAATCCTTTCCGTCAGTAGTTGACTTAATTGCGTCGCCCGTTACAGGCATACCAAAAGTTCCGGAATTAGGATATCCCCATTGAGCAGGCGATGAGCATTCAAAACATCCTCCCCAGCCGGCAACATAAACATTTTCACAACGGTCAACTAAAAATGCTGTTGGTGAAATATTCGGTAATGGTGCATTCTTAGAACCAAAAGTGGTTGAATAAATAAATCCTGAAAGATCGGGCTTCAGCTTAGAAATAAATTGTTTGGCTCCATTGTCAAAATATGTCGCATTGATATGTGGCCATGATCCCGTTGTTTGTCCCATAACATAAGGAAAGCCATTCTTGTCAAATTGAATTCCATAGATCTGATCGGTCCCTACAGTGCCTAAAAAGGTAGAGCGGACAAGAGTGGTTCCTGATATTTCGGCAATAAATCCGTCGATGCCCCCAATAAGATTAGGCCCAATGGTTCCTGCTTTGTTGCC
>JBIOGV010000389.1:0-2859 GCA_044448365.1 Chitinophagales bacterium | reverse complement strand
TTATTTTATCTGCGTCACAGGCCCAGTCAGATTCAACATCCGTGAAAAAGCAAAAAAATATTATTGCATCCATCAAAGGAATGGATAATAGAATGATAAGAGGAAGTGTGCTGGCAGTCAACGACAGCCAAATTGTATTAAAATCTTACAGTGGCGATCAATATGTATCTGCACAGGACATAAAATCACTGACTTTAAAAAGAAAAAATAGTGTATTAAGAGGAACCCTGATTGGATTGGGCGTTGGCGCTCTTACAGGCATTGTCATTGGTCTTGTCAGCGGCAGTGATCCCGTGATGGCTTATCCTGATCCCAACAACGATTTCCTGGGCCTAGGCACATTTGTAGCCGGTATAAATAATGCGTTTGCTATGACAGCAGGGCAAAAAGCAGTCGCATACGGTTTGGGATTGGGAGCAAGTGGTGCTATTGTTGGCACTATCATAGGTGCCGTTGCACATAAGAAATTCATCATCGGCGGCAGGAAAAAAGTATTTCATGACTTACAAGGTGAAATAATGATGAAGCTTGTAAGAAAATAATTAATCTATTCTAGGCTTTAGGATCAAAACCAACGATTATGAGAAAGACAATACTCATACTAATTTTCCTCTCCATGATTGTAGCCTGTATCAAGTCAAAAAAAGATGCAAATAATGACTATATTGAATTGCAGGTTTTTGAAGCAGGAACAAATTCTCCTCTTGAAAACGTAGCCGTTGGTCTTTATACATGTACTGAATTTGATTTAAGAATATTGGATTGCACGAATTACAATATTATAGGGACAGTTTTAACAGATGCACAGGGAAAATTTCGGTTTGACAGGGCATTCCATGTAAGTTATATCGAAGCATCCCTTCCAAAGTACTGGACCTGGTGGACCGGATATTTACAACCATATTCAAACATTTATCTTTTTCCGGAAAGTTGGTTTATAGTAAAGCTGCACAAGACCAATATTTATCCGGAGAATTGCAAAATGGAAGTTTACGCTGAAAATGATTCGATTCATGAGATTGAAAGAGTTTATATTAACAATTTGCCAATAGATACCAGTATTTATGTAAAGTCGCACGGTGGGTTCCAGAATAAGGTAATATGGGAGGTAAAAGATGCCACGAATAGAACAATTCAGACAGACAGCTCAAATTCTTATCAGGTGAATAAATTTGATAGTACAAGTATATCTGTCAATTATTAAATAGCCAGTTTTACTTTTGTTGAAAAAATTAAAAATAATAAGCCTAACCAACAATAATTTATAAAATACGATCATTTTTTTTTGTCATACCTGTTTCACCACTTCATATAGTATCATGCCTGTTGCTACTCCCACATCCAACATTCAAAATCCCCAACATGGGGGTTTTGTTTTTTTAAAACAGCATTCCGGTGAAATTAATTTTTGCAAAAAATACTAACTAAAATATCTATGTCGAATTTTTCATGTTCATGTACCAGTTATACTGTCTTAATGTTATACCTGTTTGCACAAATTACCAAATCAAAATCACTGCCTGCAAATATCAATTAGCATTCCGCATTTTTGAAAGTTAGGTTTGAGAAAACAAAAATTAAATCAAAAAACCGGCTCATTCAGTCCTTTCACTTTGAATTGTTAATGACCCCTCTGAAAACAAACAATATTCATTCATTAAAAAAAGGAGATCAAAATGAAAGCATTTTCAAAATGTTTCCTGGCTCTATTTGTGCTTTGTGTTATTCTTTTACCGGCATGTCAAAAAGAAATAACACAAGCCAATGACGAGTCAGCAGACTTAACAAACAAATCTATGTCTTCTTCTAAGCTGGCACATCGCATAATCGTCCATGCGGGCAGTTCCATACAAGCTGCTGTGAACACTGCAGAAGCGGGCTTTATTATCCAAATCGACCCGGGTGTTTACAAAGAAGCAATTGTTGTAAATACACCGGGCATTCAGCTAATCGGCTCAGGAAAAGGAGTTATCATTCAGAATCCGGGCGATGAAGAAAATGGAATTACTGTCAATGACAACGGCGATGGCTTTGTTTTAAAAAATGTAACCGTTCAAAACTTCAAAGAAAACGGAATCGTGCTGACTTCGGTTGATAATTTCACTATCTCCCGCGTCACAGCGATCAATAATGGCGAATACGGAATTTTCCCGGTTCATTCCTCGCATGGTGTCATTGAGTTCTGCATGGTAAAAGGTCATTCTGATACAGGGATCTATGTGGGACAATCATCGGATGTAAAAATGGAATTTAATGCAGCTTTTGAGAACGTAAACGGTCTTGAAGTTGAAAATTCATCCAATGTTTCGGTGACCCACAACGAGTCATTCAATAATGTTTGCGGTATTCTGATAGACCTGTTGCCGGGCAAAGACATAAAAACTTCGTCAAATATTTATGTAGGGAATAACAAAGTAATCAGTAACAACCACGTTAATTTCGGTACACCGGGTTCATTGGAATCAGTGGTACCAAAAGGTCTCGGCATACTTGTACTGGGCGCCGATCAAACCACGGTAGAGAATAATATCGTAATCGGCAACGATTTTGCGGGTATAACAGTTTTCAGCACACTCGTTCTTGGATCACTTGCGGGCATTCCGCCAGCGGCATTTGCTGATATCGATCCAAATCCGGACAATGCAAAAATCATTGGAAATTTTGTCAGGAAAAATGGAAGCGCACCACCATCGCTGGCCATTCCTTTACCGGGAGTTGATTTTTTATGGGATGGATCAGGAGCAAATAATTGCTGGAAGAATAATATTTACGATTCCAGCTATCCTTCACCATTGCCAACCTGCAATTAAAAAACCATTGAGCCGGTTCATTCGAAAATCCCCATATTTTGGGGATTTT
>JBIOGV010000388.1:0-2859 GCA_044448365.1 Chitinophagales bacterium | reverse complement strand
TTCCCATCATTCCATCCCAGGCGGCAAAATAGTCCTATATCTTTTGCCACTTCCTGTTCTGCATTAAAGCCTAATCCAAATTTTTTTCCACCATAAGAATCATTTTTTGCATTACCTGAGATCACGTTCAATAAAAAACTATCATTGGTCGCAATAGCTTTTAAACCTTCAATGTAAGATGGTGCCCTGGAATATGTGTTACTAACGGTAAAACGTAAACTACCCTGTCTTTTATGAATCAAAAGCTGATGAGCAAACTCAATAGTTTCTGAGTGGGCGCCGGGTATTATATATTCCATTAAGTGGAAATTTGCAATACCTGGAACGGCAACACTCGAAAGCCTGATAGCCCATGCACGTTTAATCAATTCAGTTACCATACCATAAGTATATCCTCTTGTATTGGCAGGATAATCCCAGGCTCCGTTCGCCCAAATGCTCCAGTTGAAAAATTGTGTTCGCGGGTCTTTACTGTAACTATTGTCATCAAAAAAATCACTGATGGCAAATTTTCCGACACTGATCGTAATCCTGTTTTCAGGAACCTTATCACTTACCTGGTTTACATCGTCTCCAGCTTTTATATAAGTTGTATGGCCAATCGGAATAAGCTGTTGCAGGTAAGCCCTTGCTATAAATGGCTCTGGTGCTACATTTCCCACCCTATAGGTTTCACCATTCAATGCGCCGGCAACCCCTTTTGTAAAACTCAAACCATTGCCACCTGAGATCTCCGGATCAAAATAAAATGCAGCTCCTTTCCATAGTTTTCTTCCTAAAAATAAAGTAGAGGTTATGCTGGTAGCAACGTGTTCCACCGAATCAGCGAGACTGTTAGCCCCACTATAAAGAGATCTGAAGCCTGAATGGATCTGGGAAATGATTGTAAGCTGAAAATGATTTGTCCATTTCCTGGTTTTAAGGCTATCGGAATCGTTTTGCCCAAAAAAAAATTTTGTAATCAAAATATTAATTGTAAAAACAGTGATCACCTTGCTATTTATTAATGCCATGCTGATAAGAATTTTTATCCTGATTATTTGCTTTTGCATGATGACGATTCACTAACAATTCAAAAATTACCACTGCAGCAATAATTAAGATGAATGCAATCAACCATGATTTATATGATTTGTTCACAGCCATTGATTAAATTTTTTGATGAACCATGTCTTAATGAGTTGTGTTAATATACAATACGAAATCAGGATACCGATAAGCCATGGAAAATAAGTCCAGGGTAATGGCTGCATTTTTAAACCGTCTGCAAATGATGAAAAAGGAATAAAAATAGCAACTGCCATTATCAGTGAGGTTAAAGCTATAACCGGCGCCGTTGCCCAGCTTTGAATAAAAGGAATTTTTCGGGTTCTTATCATGTGTACGATCAATGTTTGCGAAAGCAGCCCTTCAATAAACCAGCCGCTTTGAAAAAAAGATTGATGTGCCGGCGAATTTGCTTTAAATACGAAAAACAAAACAGCAAAGGTAGCATAGTCAAAAATGGAACTGATAGGACCAATAAAGATCATAAACCGACTGATACTACCTGCATTCCATTTCTGCGGCGTCTCAATAAATTCCTTATCCATTCTGTCCCAGGGAATAGAAACCTGTGAAATATCATATAAAAGATTTTGAGTTAATATCTGGACCGGCAACATAGGGAGAAACGGAAGAAAGGCGCTTGCACCCAGCACACTGAACATATTTCCGAAATTACTGCTTGCCGCCATTTTGATATATTTTACAATATTTCCAAAAGTTCTGCGTCCATAAATAATTCCTCTTCTAAGCACCATTAAATCTTTTTCGAGCAAAATAATATCTGCACTTTCTTTGGCAATATCAACAGCCGTATCCACTGAAATACCCACATCAGCATCACGCATCGCAGGTGCATCATTAATGCCATCACCCAAAAAGCCAACAGTATGACCTTTTGCCTGCATTAGTTTTACAATTCTTGACTTCTGAAGTGGATTCAGTTTGGCAAGAATATTTGTCGTTTCCAGTTTCTCTTTCAGGTCATCATCACTCATTTTTTCTATATCGGCACCGAGTAAAATATTATTGATGGGGATGCCCACATCCCGACAGATCTTTTGAGTTACAATTTCATTATCTCCTGTTAGCACTTTTATATGCACGCCATATTTCTGTATTGCCTCGATCGATTCTTTGGCAGAGGGTTTTGCGGGATCAAGAAACCCGATAAACCCTGTAAGGATCATATCTTTTTCATCGGCTACAGAATACGTCAATGCACGGCTGTCAAATTCTTTAATGGCTACAAGCAAAACACGCATCCCGTCTTTATTTAGTCGTATGGAATTTTTGATCACAATATTTTTCATCTTTTCATCCAGAGGAACAGCTTTATCCTGCTCAATATGAAGTTCGTGATCCAGGCCCGGATCAAATGCCTGTGAACACAGGGGTAACATTTCTTCCAGGGCACCTTTGCAAATTAAAAGATGTTTGCCATTTTCTTTTTGAAGAATAACAGACATTCTTTTTCGCTGAAAATCGAAGGGTATTTCATCTACTTTAATAAAATGTTCATCCACCTTCAGCATGTGATGCACTTCAAAATGATCGAGCACTGCCAGGTCAAGTAAATTTTTTAATCCTGTCTGATGATAACTGTTCAGGTAGGCCCATTTCAGCACCTCGGCATCGGTATCTCCAAAAACATTGCGATGAACCTGCAGAACTATTTTATCCAATGTGAGTGTGCCGGTTTTATCAGTACATAAAATATCCATTGCCCCGATATTCTGGATAGCGTTGAGGCGTTTAACAATCACTTTGCGCTTGCTCATGTTTACAGCGCCCTTCGCGAGATTTGTTGTGACG
>JBIOGV010000387.1:0-2915 GCA_044448365.1 Chitinophagales bacterium | reverse complement strand
TGTTTTTGCAGCTCCGCTTGTTAAACGGCCGGGATACTGAGAAACGGTAGTACCGGGTGAATTCCAATTTAATGGCAAATATTGAGACGCAACATTCAGATCAGAATCAATCAATGCATAAATGGTTGCAGCAGGAGATTTGGGTTTTACCCCCTGTGCAGCATTTGTATAATAAAAATTAATCAGGGGTACATCGCCATAAGCTTTTACTAATTCAAAATAAGAATATGCTCTGAAAAAGCAAGCCTCACCCACATTACGTAATGAAGCATCGTCTGTTACTTTCAATGAATCTGCGGTAAACAACTCCTTATTTGCCTGGTTGATCATATAAAAATGATCATTCCAATAAGTATCGGTTGCCCAGTCGTCCTTTGTATATTGAAAAGTTTCAAACTCGGCGTTGATTTCCGCGCCATCCGTAGTGCTGCTTCCTTTTTGAGCATCATCATCGCGAATGCTGTTGAAGTCAATCCAGGGCAGGGTGGAAAATCCCGCGTAGCCTCTTAAGATACCGTATAAATTAAAACTCTGGGCCTCAAGAGTTCCCTGGTGCAGGTCAGCGAGTGTCGCTGTTAATGGTTTTCTGTCAAGAAATTTCTTACAGCCTGCAATCAAAAGGACAACAGGGATGATGAATAAGAGTCCCCAAAAAAATCTTTTAGTTATTTTCATATCATGAAGTTTATTAGTTTAAAAACTGAGATTTAAACCAAATGTTGTTACAACCGGTATAGCACCCCCGGCAAAATCGAAACCAAATGCCGTTGCGCTTCCTCCAAATTCCGGGGTATATCCTAAATTATTTTTCCAGGTCTTCAGATTCTGAACGTTGGCAAATGCCCTAAGGTTGCTAAGTTTCAATCTTGATATCACGCGTTTGCTGAAATTATAGCCCAATTGAATGTTCCTGAGCCTGAAATAACTTCCATCTTCAATATTATAAGTGGAGCCATTATAATTAAACCTGTGTTTCTGGCTGATGATGGGATCCCAATTGGAGGTACCGGGCCCTGTCCAACTATTCACTTTGAAAGCAGGATAATTCACCCTCTGGAAGGGAGACTCGAGAGAACCCCAGGTCCTGAATACCTGGTTGCCATAAACACCGTTAAAATCAACTCCAAGAGTAAAACCCTGGTAGGTGATGTTGATAGAACCCCCATAGGTAAACTTAGGTGAAGGATTTCCAATTATTGTCCTGTCGTTAGCATTGATCACTCCGTCTCCATTTATATCTTTAAATTTAAAATCACCCGGGTAGTAAGATCCTCCTCCTACAGAGGAAGCAGGGGGCGATTTTAAGATGTCGGCATAGCTTTGATAAAGTCCTTCTACCACATATCCATAGAACGACCCGATCGGTTTTCCAACAAGAGTTCTGGCTTCAGCACTTCCATTATTTGCAAAAGCATTGCTGATAAATCCCCCGGGAAGATCCGAGGAGAGAGAGAGCACCTTGTTTTTTATAAAACTAATATTGCCGGCTATGTTTACTGTCAGATCCTTTGTAACATTCTGATTCCAGGCAGCAGAAAGTTCTTCACCCCAGTTTTGTAAACTGCCTCCATTTTCCAGTTGATCATCCAGGCCAAGAACGCCGAGACTGATATATGTCATTAAATTTTTGGTAGTATTGTTAAAATAATTTGCTTCAAAATGCAACCGGTTCTTGAAAGCATTTAATTCCAAACCTACTTCATGAGCATTTACGGTTTCCCATTTTAAATCAGGATTAACCCGGTAGGCATCATGTGCAGCCCCATAAATGGCGGTGCCGAAAACAACAGCACCAGACGATCCTGTTGCTAAGTTTGGATAAAAAGGATAATTGGTAGCAATACCATAAGTACTCTGATTTCCCAGAACACCCGTGGAGCCTTTTAATTTCAGGAAATTAATAAAGTCTACATTTTTCATGAAGTCTTCCTTAGTCAATTCCCAGGCGGCACCCAGGGCCCAGAATTGCTGATGCCGGTTCTTACCAGGCAATTGTGAAGAGCCGTCATCACGTATGGATGCATTGAAATAATATTTGCCGGCATAATTGTAGAGTAATCTTCCTAAATAAGAGACTGTGGAATATTCTGTTTGAGATGAGGAAGCTAATGTTTTAGTAGGATCATTAAACTGGGTTGTCATATACCAAAACCTTTTATCATCTGGTATAGGAGGTGCATCCTGACCAAATCTTTGGAATGCTTGAGCGACTCCTGTTCTTCCAAAATATCCAAAATAATAAGTTGTGAAACCTGCCGTTGCTGTGATATTATGCTGGCCGAAATTTTTCTTAAAAGTTAAAATATGATCCTGCTGAAATTTTCTCCAGGTGTTATCATTTTCACTTACCTGGGATTTTGCATTGTAGAGTTCAGGAACATTTGTCAAAGGATCATAGGCATAATAAATCGGTGTATATTCCCTGATGTTTTGATTACTGATATCCGCATAAAAAGTTGACTTGAAAGTAAAATACCTGAGGAAATTGATTTCTGCATAAACACTTCCGACTGTTCTGTATTCGATAGGGATCACTTTATTCCAGGTATTTTCCAACTCTAACACCGGATTCACAACTCCTGAATTTTGAAGACCTGTAGATAATTTTGAATATATGTCCAGGTTAAGGGTATCCGTTCCGTAAGGATTTTGCACTTTGAAAGGTTTTGTTCCGGGGGATATTTGTGGTATTACTTTCCGGGCATCATCCAACCGGCTTTGGTTCGGGCCAAAGTCAGTATAAGGAAGGCGCTGTCTTGAAGCATTGAACGTTACCCCCACTTTTATTGCTTTACTTAATTGCGCTTCATCATTAATTGAAACCTGTAATCTTTCCAGTGTTTCATGCTTTATGATCCCTTCATCTCGTACATATCCAAATCCAAGATTGAATTTATTTCTTTCTGTGCTTGATG
>JBIOGV010000386.1:0-2946 GCA_044448365.1 Chitinophagales bacterium | reverse complement strand
CATACCATTCAATGATTTTCATAAACATGGGTCTTACAAATCTTTCAAGCATTTCCTTTGAATAGATAATTTCTTTTCTTAAAAGTCCTTTAGCCACGCAGGTGCTTACCCACCAAAACTCATTGCATGTATCTAAAAATTGTTTTTCATTTGGTCTTTTAATGAAATAATCTGAATCGTTTGGTTGATCAATGACCGGAAATAAATTGTCCTTATCAAGCCACACTATGGTCAAACTTTCCAAACGAAATTGATTCTTTATTTTGTCGACCGGGAAAACTGTCAAATCAATCCTGTTCCCGTCTTTGAAAAGCATTAAATAATGAAAACCTGCATTATTCCTGTCGTCATTGTTTTCCAGGGTCATTTCATCAGGCAATTGCCAAATAAGTCTTTCTCCGAAAATATTTATCCAGTTGTGATCAGCTATAAAACCTGCAAGATCATTTACAATAAAAACAATATCAAAATCCAGGTATTTGTCCGGAACTATTTTATTATTTGCCCTGGACCCATTTAGTAAAACGGCCCTGATCCGACCATCCTGCATGGCGATGTTAAGGATCAGGTGTTTCATTTCATCAGCGCTTCGCATCCTGCAGGTTTTATTTTCAGTTATTAAATATAAATTTATATTTTTTGAAGAATAGTTATCAATGGCAAAACAAAAGGTCATCCACTGACAGCCTTAAATGCAAAAGAATATTTTATCCTATCGTTTGCTAAACTTCAGAGTAAATGATTTTTTATCATCCTGGCATCTTAAAATAACTCCTTTATGCAAATTTTCTGCAATCGGCTTGTATGGAAACAACAATTTTGATTTTCTCTCAGGTGATTATTTCCGCATTTGCATTTCAACTTTTATGACCTTATAGAAATTGTCAAAGTCAGATCAGCGGTATTGGATTGAAATAAGGGCGGGATCGATCATTCAGGAACGGAGCAGTAGGAGTTTATTTATTAATAACTATGATATGAAGATGCGACTTTGACAACATTTGTATTCTTTATTTGCTTAGATAACCGAAAAGGCCATGTGATTCGTCATCAGGGCCTGCTGTAAAAAAGAGTTGATTGGGGTCACCACCCGGAACATTATTTTCTATTGCCCATAATCCTTCAATTTGAATCGGGTGATTATAATTATCCCTGAGTGGGCCAATAAAATTCCCATCCTGGCTGTAGACATTAATGCGCCCGTCTCCAAAGTTTCCGACCAGGATAGCGTTGGGAACATTACCAACTCCCATAGCAGACTGAACGATCCCCCAGGGTGAATTGAGAGCGCCCCTCGAAGCAAATCGTTTTACAAATATTCCTTTTGTAGTGAAGATATCAACGAACCCATTCCCGGGGCCTTTTTGATCATCTTCATTATCCGGACCTTTCAATTTGGCATAGGTGACATACAGAGAGCCATTAATGTTACGGATATTAAACGGGCCATAACCAGGCGGAATGTATTTGTCTTCAAACGGTTTATCAGCAACATAATTAAATGCACTATCAAAAACATCAACTTTTTGTCCTTTGAAATTAGTAGCATATAAAAAATTTCCGGTGCCATCGTTACCCATGGCAATGCCTTTATAAACAGCCCCCCATTTGGATCTGTCTGCTGCAACACCTGCATCATTCCCTCCATTCCATGCCGTAATCGTTCCGTCTTCACCGGCAAAAATGAACTTAGCAGGTAACCCATTACTTGTAAGAACAAAACTTGTAGTAGAATTAAACAGTTGGCCCGTTGGCGCACCTCCACCACCTAATATTGTTACGGGTGGTCTCAGGGCCATACCGGTTCTGTTATAAATGGTGCTGAGGCTGGTGTGGTTTGCAGAGATCCAGATAGGGCCCGATGGCACGAGCGAAATACCCCATGCATTTACCAGGTTGGGGTCAATTATTGCGGCATTAAAACCAAGAGTGTCTGCAACAAGATTTGTTTGTTTGTATCCATTCAGAAATTTTTGCTCTTCACCTTTCCTGCAGCTGTCAAAAATTGTGAAAACCATGAGCAAAACAAGGAAGACATTCAAAGGTGGGACGAAAACTCTGTGAGTAATCTTTTTCATTTTTTTCATTTTTAAAATTGTGAGATAAAAAACTCCTGCTTTTTCTAAAATCGGCAGTTTGTTTTAGCGAGTTGCTTTAATATTAAGATGTAAAGCAGATATAAGAGTGCAACGAAAGTGCAGACAATTTTCAGAATGGTTCCAGGATACAATTTACGCAAAAGACATATTGCAGGAGATGAATGTTGAGCCCGTTATCATTTAAATCAAAATTGAAAGTTTTTGAAATAAATAAATTAGCAAATGAAGCTGTCCTGCTATTTTATTAATGTAAAACTACCTTTCAAAAATACCTTTCCCTTATCATTGGCGCCTTTTATAATATAGACATACACACCAGTAGAAGCCGGTTGTCCGTTAATTGTCCCGTCCCATCCGCTGCCTATATCTTGCGTGGAAAAAATCTTATGGCCCCACCTGTCATAAATCGAAAATTCATTTAACAACAGCGAAACATTAAGAGGAATCCGGAAAATATCATTTTTCCCGTCATGATTTGGAGTAAATGCACTCGGCATATAAAGTGGAACGAAGATTTTAATGATCACATTTTTTGAAGCAACACAACCTTTGTCACTTACAACACTTAAGGTGTAGGTTGTGTTAGCAGATAAAGGGACAGTAACCGGGGTTAGTGATGACGGATTTTGCAGCATGTTGGCTGGCGTCCATTGAAAAGAGTTGACGTTTCCCGCAGTGATACCATTTAGTTGTACTTGGGCACCCGTTTTAATAATAGTGTCTGCCGGACTAATATTTACTGAAGGGGGATAGTTAATTCGTACGTTTATGATATTTGAGCTAACCGGAGAAGTAGAGCATGAGGTATTATCGGGAACCACAACACAGGACAACTCATCACCATTTG
>JBIOGV010000385.1:0-2967 GCA_044448365.1 Chitinophagales bacterium | reverse complement strand
TTGCGCACCACTCCGAACCGCTAAATAATTTTGCTAACTAGTTTGAGGAAACCAGGTCATGAGAATCAATTTAGCGCTTATACTTTCTATCATCGTTGCCGTTGGCCTCGTTGCTGTTGTTTTTACTGCTTTTCAAATATTTTCCGAACGTCAGAAATTAATCACAGAACTCGCCGATAAAACCATGCATGTATCCGAAGATTTTTATCGTTTACGTTTAAAAGGCCTGGAAGAAGGTGATAGCATATCATCAAAAAAGGTAAATGGCAATCTTATCAGTCAGTATGGTTTTAACGCGATCGATATTTATTATAATGCGGACAGCACTCTTTCAATCAATGACGCCGCAAAAATATTATTACAACATTCTTCCGATAATATCGAACGGGCTCTTGCCGCCGATTCATCCCGGGGAGATATGATAAAAGTAAATGGCAAAAAAACCTACGAATACATAAAAGTGGTCAACAGACCTAATCTTCCTTCCATTGCCGTAATTTTTTATTCTGATGCCTCGTACATAAAGAACCTGATCAACGGAATATGGTTGAGAAGTTTTTTTCGCTGGTTCGTGCAGGCCCTGGTCATCTCCCTGGTTACACTGCTCATTATCCGCTGGGGAATTCTCAGTCCTTTGAACAGGATCGTAGAATGGGTAAAGGCAGCAAGGTTTGGAAATATAGAGCAGATCAAAAAAAAGCCGCCCATTAATTTCCTCGCACCTCTTTACAAAGAGATATCAGGTATTGCACAAGCCATGCAGGAGGCAAAAGCAATCGCACAGGAAGAAGCAAAACTGAGAACCACCGCAGAAGCCGTTTGGACGCCTGAACGTTTGAATGAAGAAATGAAACAGATCCTGCAAAACAAAATGATGGTGGTAGTATCCAACCGGGAACCTTATATGCATGTGCATGCCGGCAGGGAAATAAATGTTTTGGTACCTGCAAGCGGGATGGTAACTGCCATGGAGCCCATATTAAAAGCATGCGGAGGATTGTGGATCGCATCAGGCAGCGGAGATGCGGACAGGGAAACGGTTGATAAAAACGATAAAGTGCAGGTACCGCCTTATGAAAATAAATATACGCTGCGCCGCGTTTGGCTTACAAAAGAACAGGAAGATCACTATTACTATGGATTTTCCAATGAAGGTTTATGGCCGCTTTGTCATATTGCACATACAAGACCGGTGTTCAGAAAAGAAGATTGGGAATTTTATCAGCAGGTGAATGAGATCTATGCAAAAACTGTGATCGAAGAAATTAAAAACGAGGAAGATCCTTTTATACTGGTACAGGATTATCATTTTGCTCTTTTACCCAGGCTCATCAAAGAACAAAGACCCGATGCAAAAGTTGCCATCTTCTGGCATATTCCCTGGCCCAACCCTGAGTCTTTTGGAATTTGCCCCTGGCAGAAAGAATTATTGAGCGGCATGCTGGGTGCAGATCTTATCGGCTTCCATACACAATATCACTGCAATAATTTCCTGGAGACAGTAAACAAAACTCTTGAGTCCAGGGTGATCTGGGAAAATTTTTCAGTCAAGATCGGCAACCAGTTCACACTCGTAAAACCTTTCCCGATCAGCATCAGTTTTACTTTAAAAGATTACGATACGAATAATGAACCAAGGCAGGGAACACCCGAACTTTTGAAACAATATGGACTTCAGGCGCAATACCTGGGGATCGGAGTGGACAGAATTGATTATACAAAAGGTCTCATTGAAAAATTTCTTGCCATTGAGAGATTCTTAGAAAAATATCCATCCTACCAGGGTCAATTTACATTTGTACAGATCGGGGCACCCAGCCGTTCATTATTAAAAACATACGCAGATACCATCAGCGCGGTGGAACACGAAGCGAACCGAATAAACTGGAAATTCAAAACAAAAAACTGGCAGCCTATTTTATTTTTGAAAAAACATCACAGCCACGAAGAAATTATGCCCTTTTATAAAACTGCAAACCTATGCATGGTGACATCGTTGCACGATGGAATGAACTTAGTGGCAAAAGAATTTATTGCTGCAAGGAGTCACAATGACGGGGTGCTTATTCTGAGCCAGTTTGCGGGCGCTTCGCAGGAATTGCTGGGAGCCACGATCATCAATCCCTATGATATCGAAAAAACGGCTGATGCGATCAAATCTTCACTTGAAATGCCAAAAGAATTACAACATCATAAAATGAAACAAATGCGGCGTGTCATCATGAGCCATAATGTTTATTCCTGGGCTGCCGATATTTTGAAAATGATGGCATCGATTCAAAATTAGTTTTTCTCCTTTTGAGAAGAAGCCAAAGTCATCATGGCTGCAACAAGGTAAAACCTGGGCTGATCTATAAAATTAAATTCCAGGAATGGACACATGAGAATAGAATGAGAGTTCCGGTTCTCATGGGTTTATGGACTGATAAAAAATTGATAGAAGCAAATAAAGAAAAAGAAATGCCGATAAAAAAAATCCAGGATTCAAAAGGCAAAAATCAAAAAGCCTCAACGCGAAAGGAAGCTTCATCCGAAAAAAAAGAAAGTACAGGGAAAATTATTTCAAATAAAAAAACAAAGGAATGGTTAAACGAAGAAAAAGAGAATGCTTTGGTAAAATTAAATGGCCATGAACTTAAACTTACGAACCTCGGGAAAGTTTACTGGAAAAAAGAAGGTTATGCAAAAAGAGATTTGTTGAATTACTATCACGACATCGCCCAGTATATTCTGCCGTACATGAAAAACCGGCCTCAATCGTTGAATCGTCATCCGAATGGAATCGATGGAATAAGTTTTTTTCAGAAGAATGTGCAGGGCAAGGTGCCTGGCTGGGTCGAAACCTTTGCTGAGTATAGTGAATCGACCCGGGAAACGATACACTATTTTGTTTGTACGGATGAAGCAAGTCTTATTTACCTCGCCAATCTGGGTTGTATCGAAATGAATCCCTGGCATTCAACTATC
>JBIOGV010000384.1:0-2983 GCA_044448365.1 Chitinophagales bacterium | reverse complement strand
CTCATACAAACATGGAAAGAGCTTTCGCCTGAAATGGCAATGCTTACAGGGCTTTTCGACCAGATAATGTATATCATAATCGGCATCATACTGCTTGCGCTCATGTTTGGCATTATCAATACAATGCTTATGGCCGTACTTGAAAGGCAACGCGAGTTTGGAATGCTTATGGCCATTGGCATGACCAAACCACGAGTATTTATCATGATCGTGCTCGAATCGGTTATGCTTACCTGCGTAGGTATCCCGGGAGGGATTCTTCTCACCATCGGGACAGTGGATTTCTTTTCAAACCATGGAATTGATTTATCTGCTTTCTCAAAGGCGTTATCACAATTTGGTTTCAGCAATATCGTATATCCGGAATTACAGTCTTCCATGTTTCTGCCTGTTATTTTAATGACCGCGCTGACCGCAATTTTATCAGCCATATATCCTGCTGTAAAAGCATTACAATTTAAACCTGCAGTAGCAATACATAAAATCTAAACCTCCATGAACATCATCATCGAATCGCACAATCTTTCAAAAGTATATAACCCCGATACGATACCGGTATATGCCGTTAATGGTGTGGATCTGCATGTTGAAGAAGGAGAATTTACAGCATTGGTCGGCCCTTCAGGCTCTGGGAAAACAACTTTGCTTAACCTGGTGGGTGGCCTGGATTATCCAACGAGCGGCGATGTTAAAATTGATGGAGTTGACATTACTAAGATGAATGAAAACAAGCTGATCGAGTTCAGACTGCACAATATTGGTTTCGTTTTCCAGGCCTATAATCTCATCCCTGTGTTAACAGCAAGTGAGAATGTTGAGTTTGTAATGCTGATGTTGAAAAAGCCAAGACGTGAAAGAGACCAACGTGTAAAAGAGATTCTTGCAGAAGTGGGGCTTTCGGACAGGTCTAAAAATCGCCCTTCAGAACTTTCAGGCGGACAGCAGCAACGTGTAGCGGTGGGGAGGGCTCTTGCATCGAAGCCGCGTTTTATCCTGGCAGATGAACCAACTGCTAATCTCGATTCAAAATCTACGGAGAATTTATTGGAGATCATGGCAAAACTGAATAAAGAAGAAAAAATGACTTTTATTTTTTCTACACATGACCAGCGTGTGATCGATAAGGCCCGCCGGGTCATTACACTGGTTGATGGCAGAATCGTATCCGATATAAAACAATGAACAGAAGTATCCATATATTGATTTTGTGGAGTTGTTTCATTTCTTTTCAAATGGCGAATGGGCAGAATGATACCACAAAACACGATCATAAGTTTACACTGAAAGGATATATCAAATACCTCGAACAAGTCAGTTTTGTGAATGATGCAACCAAATTGATGACGAATGAACTGATTCATAACCGGCTTAATTTTCGTTACCGGCCTGGTGATCATTTTGATTTCAGGTTAAATATCCGCAACAGGATATATTATGGAGAGTTGGTTAAAAAATATCCGGATTTTGCATCGCTTGTAACAAGCTCAAATGAAACATTCAATCTATCTAAAAATTGGGTTAATCAAAATGCCATTCTTATAAATACCACTATTGACCGTGCAAGTGCAGAGTTTGTAAAAGGAAAATGGGATATTACAGTGGGTAGGCAGCGCATTAATTGGGGAATAAATACTGTATGGACACCCAACGATATTTTTAACAGTTTTAATTATTTTGATTTTGATTATGAGGAACGTCCCGGCAGCGATGCTGCACGTGTTCAATATGCTTTTAACAGTTCCTCGTCTTTGGAAATTGCTGCAAGCCCGGGCAAAACGGCCAGTCAGCATATCGGTGCCTTCATGTATCACTTAAATAAATGGGATTATGACTTCCAATTATTTTCGGGTATTTATCAGCATGATTTTACTGCTGGTGCAGGTTGGGCAGGAAATATCAAAGGCGCAGGTTTCAAGGGTGAGGTTTCTTATTTTACTCCTTACGGTCATTTTGCAGACACTGCAAACATAGCTGCGTCTCTGTCGCTTGATTATGCTTTTAAGAATGGCATTTATGTACTTATTTCCGGTTTATACAATAACATCGGCAAAGACAGTATCATTAATATCACCCGTTTAACTTCATCACCTCTTTCAGCTAAAAACATTTTTCCATTTAAATACACTGCATTTGCAGAAATCGCTTATTCTTTTACGCCAATACTTAAAGTTTCTCTTGGCGGCATGTATTCCCCATCCGGTAATTCAATCATTGTATTGCCTGCCATTACTTATTCAATTGCTGACAACTGGTTACTCGATCTGATCGGGCAATCATTTTTTTCACAACGGAGCGGAAGTTTTGGATCGATTGGTAACAGTTTTTATCTGCGTATTAAATGGGGATTTTAGATTCATGCACGCACAAAGTATCTTAAGCCCAGGCAGGGTTCATTGAAAATTTATAGCAACCCTCTTTCGTTAATTCCCGATTAACATTTTGTACTTTTACCCGGTCTTCTTTCGCATTTGAGCTAAACTTCCACTCTAACTGCGGTACCAGCATTTTTTTATCAGGATAAATTTCTAAAATTCTTCATTATGAAAATGATTATTCGGCCCTTCAGCAGCAAATCAACCCAACTGTCATGGATCATTTTTCTACTTATCGCATCGTGTGTGTTACTTGTTCATTGCAAAAAAAAAGATACAGTCATGGTCATTCCTGTTTCGGACGTGAAGGTTGACTTGCTGCAGGTGGCGGATAGCTTTGTATCACCGCTTGATGTAGTACCGGTACCGGACAATACCCAGCGGCTGTTCGTGATCGATCAAATTGGGAAAATATGGATCATTGATTCAACCGGAAATAAATTGTCAACTCCATTTTTAGACGTTTCTTCCGCACTAATCCCATTGTCAGCCGGCTATGATGAAAGAGGATTATTAGGTCTCGCTTTTCATCCGCAGTTTGCAACCAATCACAAATTCTACATATATTATCAACTGCCCCCACGTGCCGGCGGGCCAGCGCCAGGCAGTAG
>JBIOGV010000383.1:0-3012 GCA_044448365.1 Chitinophagales bacterium | reverse complement strand
TGTTGAATTCAACCGTTTCCGGCTCCCTTGATGTTCTTGCTTATGCTTCTTCTTTTACTTCAGGGCAAAAGGCTGTGATACTGGTAAATAAAGCAAATTCCACTCAGTCTGTAAGTGTAACCTTGAAATACGCAACGCCGGGAACCCGATTTTATTTTTATACATTGACGGGCGGGACTGATAACGGAGAATTTTCGGGAAAAGTTTTTGTAAATGGAAATGGACCAACAGAACCCTCAGGCGGCCCTTCAACAATTTACACTTCAATAAAACCTTATTCTTCCACAACACAAAATGGAATTAAACTTACCTTGCCTGCGAGATCAGTGGTGTATATGGTGATAGATAAAAGATAATAGAGAATAGAGAATAACCCGTAGTGCGATTAAAAATGAAATCATAAACAGTCAGGTTAATCTATACTTTGACGAAAATAGAGGGATAACGTTGTGCACTTTGTGAATACTTTGTGTCCGTTGTGACCTTTTTTGGACACCAAGGACACGAAGAGCCACAAAGAACACTAAGAATAAAATCGTAAAATGAAAAAATATTTTCTGATTTTGATTATCCCCGAATCTCACTTCGTATTTAGTCAGGAAAATAAAAAATTTACTTAAGCCGGCATAAAAATCTAAAACGACTATTATGATAAAAAAATTTTCTTTCCTGCTCCTGGTTTTTTTGAGTACAAAACTCTTTGCCCAGAAATTTGAAGGGCTTGCCCTCACTCCACCTATGGGATGGAACAGCTGGAATACTTTTCAGACAAACATCAGTGAGCAATTAGTAAAAGACATTGCCGATGTAATGGTTTCATCAGGAATGAAAGATGCAGGTTACTCTTACATTGTATTGGATGATGGCTGGATGGCAATGGAACGGGATAAAAAAACCGGAGATTTAGTTCCTGATCCGAAAAAATTTCCGAATGGAATGAAATCTCTTATTGATTATGTTCATTCAAAAGGATTAAAGTTTGGTTTATATAACTGTGCTGGAACAAAGACCTGTGCCGGATATCCCGGAACAAGAGGATACGAATACCAGGATGCAAGATTCTATGCTTCACTCGGGATTGATTATTTAAAATTTGATTGGTGCTATACAGATGGTCTCAATGCCAAAGAAGCCTATACAACTATGAGCAGGGCTTTACAAACTGCCGGCAGGCCCATTGTTTTTAGTTTGTGTGAATGGGGAACCAACAAACCCTGGCAATGGGCAGCGCCGGTTGGGGAATTATGGAGAACTACGGGAGATATCTCGAATCTTTTTGATGGTATTCTTGATCATGGTACCTGGCAGCAACAGGGAATTATGCGTATTGTGGATTCGCAGGATACGATTCGCAAATATGCAGGTCCCGGTCATTGGAATGATCCGGATATGCTGGAAGTAGGAAATGGACTGACTGTTGCAGAGAACAGGAGTCATTTTTCAATGTGGTGTATGCTGGCTGCACCATTAATTGCAGGCAATGATATGAGAAAGATGGAAGAGGATACAAAAAATGTTCTGACAAATAAAGATGTCATTGCTCTTAACCAGGATCAGCTTGGAATTGAAGCCCTCAAATACAGCGATAAAGACAGCCTCCAAGTTTGGTTCAAACCATTAAAAGATGATGATTGGGCAGTTTGTTTTTTAAACCGAAGCAGTAAGCCCAAACAAATCGAAATTAACTGGCAAAATGAAACAGTGAATGATGATCTTTCAAAAAAGGAATTCAATGCAGGCACTACTGCTTATAAACTGAGGGATCTTTGGCTGAAAAAAGACATTGGCGATACCAAAAAACCTTTGAAAGTTGTAATTGCTTCGCATGATGTGTTGGTCCTGAAACTTAGTAAATAATGGCCTATCCTCTTTCTCCTTCTCTGAAAGAGAAAGAGCGGTGCATCATTACAGAGCCAGGCAATTAGGTTCTTACATATCAACAATTGAATTTTACTGTGCAACTTCAAAATCACAACTATTCATAACTGTATGAATCGAAAGAAATTTATAAAGAATATAGCTCTTGCTTCCACAGTAGCTTTTTACAAATTCGATCTTCAGGCATGTGCGTTGGAAGCCTCCCCCTTTGGGGGAGGTTGGGTGGGGGCCAATCGGTTACCAAAATGGAAAGGATTTAACCTTACAGATTTTAACACACCCAATCCTTCTTTCAACCGGAGAAGTACAACGGAAGATCATTTAAAATGGATGAGCGATTGGGGTTTTGATTTTGTCCGGTTGCCAATCGCTTATCCATATTATTTGAATTTTGATCGCACAAAGAGTATTACTCCTGAAGAAGTTTATCAAATAGATGAAGCCTCTGTTGATAAAATTGATAAGCTGGTTCAGTTGGCCCATAAATACAATTTGCATGTTTGTTTAAATCTTCATCGGGCGCCTGGCTATTGCATCAATGCCGGCTTCAACGAGCCTTATAATTTGTGGAAAGATGAAGAGGCACAGAAAGCCTTTTATTTCCATTGGAACATGTGGGCAAAACGATATAAAAATGTCTCTTATCAAAAAGTAAGTTTTGATCTGTTGAATGAGCCATGCATGCGTGAGGACATGAATGACCAGCATTCAAAAAACAGCCCGATACCCGGTGAACTTTATCGTAAAGTGGCAAAGGCTGCAACGGAAGCTATTCGTATAGAAAACAAAAATCATCTCGTAATTGCTGATGGTAATAATGTAGGCAATGAACCGATCCCGGAAATTGCCGATTTGAACATTGCGCAAAGTTGCCGGGGATATTTCCCTCATCTTATTTCACATTACAAAGCGCCATGGGCAAACAAGGATCCTGACCATATGACTGTGCCCAAATATCCGGGCCAGGTGGGTGATCAATATCTGGGCCGGCAAATGCTGGAAGATTATTACAAACCCTGGATCGAATTAAGGAATAAAGGAGTGGGTGTTCATTGCGGAGAATGTGGATGCTGGAATAAGACGCCTCATGATGTTTTCCTGGCGTGGTTTGGTGATGTGCTGGATATACTTACT
>JBIOGV010000382.1:0-3027 GCA_044448365.1 Chitinophagales bacterium | reverse complement strand
GTAGTTTTTTCATAGAGCGAAAATAAAGTTTATTAGCATTGGTCACGAAGGTCACAAAAAAGAATACAGCACAAAGTCCACAAAGCAGTATTGGCAAGTAGTTTGTGCCAGGTGGGTAAATTAAACTTTGTGTTCTTTGAGTGCGCTTTGTGTCATTTGTCACCAAAAAATAAGCTATGTAGAATTCACTTTAACATTTCAGTTCAGAATTCCATTTTATTTTTAATTCGTGCCAAAATTGCTTCTGATATTTCTCTTAACCGCAACACAGTTTTCTTTGTTTGCACAGGTTTCTGATATCATCTCTGTAAAGAAAAGGAGCGGCCGAACGATAAAAAGTTTTTACGAAAGTTCACAAATCTTTTTTCAAACAAAAGATGGCGGTTACATCGAAGGCCCGATCGCAAAAATCAACCATGATAGTATTTATATAAGAATGTACACTATTCAAAAAGGGATTTCTTCATTTGGAGCTTATGTTTTTGATACATTGAATACTTTCCTGGTTAATGCCAGCTACAAAGATATTCGCCGCATCAGTGTTTACCAGCATCATGGATCCATGCGGCAGAAACTTGGATTGCTGATGATGATCGGCGGTGCTGGTTATGCTGCATTGAACCTGTTGAATGGTTCTTTTTTTAATCTTCCCATCACAGATAAGAAAAACTTAAAGACGCTCGGCATATCAGCAGCCGTATTTGGCGCGGGGTTTATCAACAATAAGTTCTTTGCAGCAAACTCATTCAGCAAAAAGAGCGATAGGATAGTTTATATAAGTTTAAACAAATAATTGCAATTCTTTTACCTGGTATTTAGAATTGACAGGATAACCGCAGCGCTTCTCATCGGTTTTTTGTCATAATTTCAACGCTTTAATTCATTCTGCTCTGGTTAAATTTAAAACATGAACTCTACAGAACTCAAAAGCCTGCAGGCGCCTCTTAAAGAAAAATATCGTGAACATCCTGAATCAGCGATCATTACTTTAAAAGCACAGGGAAAAATTGGAGAAGGAATATCCTGTAAAGTGGAAACCGGAAGGGCATTGATCGAAGCCGGTCTCCATCCTGCAACAGGCGGAACAGGTTTGCTGGCTTGTTCCGGAGACCTGCTCCTCGAAGCATTAGTAGCCTGCGCCGGCGTTACTTTACAGGCCGTTTCTACATCCATTGGAGTTGAAATAAACGGTGGAACAATTAAAGCAGAAGGGGATTTGGATTTCAAAGGAACTTTAGGTGTTTCAAAAGAAGCTCCTGTTGGATTTAAAACGATCCGTTTGGAATTCAAACTTGATTCAAATGCTACCGATGAGCAAATGGCAAGCATCAAAAAGCTCACAGAAAGATATTGCGTAGTTTATCAAACACTGACCAATGGAGTCGGTGTTGAAATGCTCTATCATCGATCATAACATTGCAATCCGCAAACGCATTAATGAATTAAAATAATAAAACCCGCATGAAGCGGGTTTTAAGCTAGAATAACTCCGGCCTGATAATTAATTCCCGGCAGTGGCAGGACTGATCACGGATGAAATCTCCATAATGTAATTGGCAGGAAAGCCTCCTTTCCTTGCGTGTTCCCTGATCAGTTCTTCACTTTGGGCTTTGTACACACAATAGATCCTGTCGCCGGTTACATAACTTTCTATCCACTCGATCTTTGGTCCCATTTCTTTTAGTACGGTACAGGAAGTTTGAGAAATTGCCTTTAACTGCTCAGGAGTTAATTTACCGGCGCCGGGAATGTCCCTTTCAATCAAATAGGTTTTCATTTCTGTTGAATTTGTGGTTTTTAAATTGTCAGTTACTGACGTTTTTTGAGCCGTGGAAGAATAAGCTGTGAAAAGCATCATTGCAATAAAAAGTTTGCCTGCGTTGGTAATCGTTTTCATAACATTTAATTTTAAAAAGTTAATGATGAGTGAAGATAGTATGGAGAAACAGCGAAGGGCTATAACAAATCATTCAATAAATGGTAAACGATATACAACAAATCGTTCAATAAATGGTAAAATTGAATCGCAGGAAAAATGATCAATGCAAGAGGTCAAGATAGGCCATGGGGAGCAGGCCGTATTTCTTTTTAAAGCATTTAGTGAAATAAGAGGCGCTGGTAAATCCTGAATCAAAAGTTATTTGTGCGATAGAATAACATTGCTTCTTCATCAGGTCTTTTGCCCTTTCAAGCCGGAATTCTTTTAAAAGTATATTCGGTGACAGACCCGTAAGCGCAATGGTTTTCCGGTATAATTGTGATTTGCTCATTGCCACCGACTGGCCATACTCTTCAATATCGAAATCCGGGTTTTGCCAGTTCTCTTCGAGCTTATCAAATAGCAAGTCCAGCAAAGCTTCATCCTGCAGCGACAGGCATAGAAAACTATTTTTCTCTTTTAAAAGATGATCCTTTGACACAAGTTCCTTAACCGATGAAGAAACAGATATCTGGTATTCTTTGGCAACTGCACACATATATGCTGCTAACTGTAAAGTATCACCAAACAATTTGTTACTTTTTTCAACGGGTTCCCCGGCATTGACGCCTGCCCGGAAGCCAATTGGATCCCCGGCAGAATTTTGCATTTCTTCACGGATCGCCAAAGCACATGCGACTGCTTTTGTGGCTGAAGCAAATGAAATAATAAAACCGCTTCCCTCATGTTCCACCTCCCGGCCTCCATGAAACAGCAGGTTTTTTCGTACGATTGCATTGTGATGGTTCAGCAGTTCATTCGCTTTTTCCTTCCCAAGCTTATATTGAAGCAAAGCCGGATCGGTGATCTTAGTGACCAGGAGAAAACGAAAAGATGAATCGCTGAAAACCTTTAATCCGTCATCTGAAATTGTTGCTTCTGCGGGATCATATATTCTTCCTAAAAAAGATTCTACAATCGTACTATTGACTTCTATAATTCTATTGGGAATCAACCCGTGGGCTTGTCGGTGCATTTCTTCGACTGCATCCTGGGTGGGTGCGTCAATGAGGCAAAACACATTTCCACGCTCTTCGTCTATCCAGTAG
>JBIOGV010000381.1:0-3068 GCA_044448365.1 Chitinophagales bacterium | reverse complement strand
TAGTTTTTGCAAGAAAATGATAGACCCTTTTACCATTGCGTATTTCAGACTGAATTATAGTGTGAATAAGTGGATAACTAATCAGTATTGACGGGCATTTCAGCATGATTTTTGTGGTTTATTCGTTATAAAAACCTCATAAAATGCGCCAACGTTTCGAGCAACAAATAAGTATTGGTGGAATTGCTATAAAAGATGTTCAGTTTCCGCTCAAAAGCCGGGATGAAGTTCCACCTGTATTAAAAGCCCTTCAGTATATCTTTATTACTCCCGAACTCAATGAGCAGGTTTTTGCCATGCTGGAGAATAGCATATGCAAGGATAAGAAAAAGACTGGTCGCAAAGGCATGGACTTATGGCACATACTTGTTCTTTCTGTAGTTCGCCATGCAACGGGAACCAACTGGGATACACTTACATTCTGGTCAAATGATCTGATGTTGCTAAGAAAGATCATGGGAGTGCATTCTAAATTTGATGATGTGGATAGTGGGATTACATTCAATTATCAGAGTATAATAGATAATGTATCTCTTATTGATGAAGAGTTGCTTTATAATATCAATAATCTGGTAGTTGATGCAGGCCATCAACTTGTTAAAAAAAAAGAAGAGGAAAGCCTTGAACTCAAAACAGACAGTTATGCCGTAGAAACTAACGTGCATTTTCCCACCGATCTTAACCTGCTTTGGGATAGTGTCCGCAAGAGTTTTGATATGGTTGAAAAACTGCAAAGAATAAGCGGAAAGATTGAAGGCTGGCGTAAAATAAAATATCTGCGCAGCCATCTGAAAAGTCTTTTCCGCACTGCATCTCAGCACGTATTTAAAGGGAAGAATGAAAAACAAAAGATGGAAAGTGTAAAACTGTACCTGAAGACGGCATTGGAGTTGAAAGAACGTTGTACATGTATAATAAAAAGCTCACCAGCAGTTATTGGTTCACAACTAAGTATTCCGGCTATTATTGAAGTCTTGGATCATTATTGCAGTTACATAGCGAAGTTTGCAGATCAGGTGGAACGCCGTATTATTAAAGGAGAAGTTATCCCGGCGGAGGAAAAAGTGTTTTCGATATTTGAACCGCATACAGAATGGATTACAAAAGGCAAGCAAAATAAAAAAGTGGAGCTTGGGCACCTACTGCTTGTTACGACTGACCAATACCAGTTTATTGTTGATTACAAAGTAATGGAAAAACAAAAAGACCCTTCACAGGTAAAACCGTTACTGGAAAGGCTACAGAAAAAATATCCTTCAAGGAAAATAAGTAGCCATAGTTTTGACAAGGGCTTTTATAGTAAGGATAACCAGGAGGTTGTTGAACAATCAACAATAGATCTGGCGGTGCTACCTAAAAGAGGGCGGCATAATAAAGAAGATAAAGCAAGAGAAAGTAATCCTGAATTTAAACGGTTGAAACGCAAGCATAGTGCAGTGGAAAGCAATATCAATATGCTGGAACATCATGGTTTAAACAGGTGCATGGATAAAGGGTTGCGCAATTTTAAATGCTATGTTGGCCTCAGTGTCCTGGCATATAATCTGCACATCATGGGCAATATTGTGCTGGAGGCAGAACGTAAAAAAGAAGAACAGAAACAAAAGCGCCAAATGAAAATGGCGGCCTGACGATGAAATAGTATAAATAAATATGCAATGTTGGGATAGGTGCGTCCAAAAAAGCTGAAAATCTACGCTGCTTCAAGAATTGCTTGAAATAAGGCTCCGTAAAGTCCTGATAAAAATAAAAACAATCGCAGTTAGCCATTAAATTACAAAATTTGGAATCCCACATTTATAAAAATGATGCGTTTTCTTGCAGACACTAATTATGGGTCTTCTTTGCTGCCTTGCCTTCAGCGGTGGTCTTTGATGGCATAATTATGCGCCTCCTTTGCGCCTTCGCGCCTTTGCGAGAGATTAATCATGCCGTATCTTAAAGTCTGTTTGGCATAATTTTGCGCCTTCTTTGCGCCTTCGCGCCTCCTATGTTTGCGAGAGATTAAATTACCAAGATATCCCGGATCAGGTTAACTTGTTCCCACAGGTGTTCCTAATGTAGCCTCCTTGGTAATGATCTCAAACACCTTCATGTTTATATCCCGTTTCAGCGACGTGAGGTTCATGTCGTCGGGCAGGGGATGCGGCAGGTGATAGGAAATGATCATTTGGAAAGTCTCCTTATCGAAGGCCTCGATATGTATTTCTACGGGATCTTTTACAGGGGATGTTTCCAGCAGGGCGCCTTTTATTTTGGCTATAAGTTGTTGCAGGGCTTCATGGGTGATGCCGTATTTTATATTGGCGACAACCTTCATGCCCCTGGTATCCCGCAGAGATAGGTTAATGAGGTTTTGGCTTACCAGGTTTTGGTTCGGTATAATGTATGCCGACCCATCGGTATTGCGAAGCCGCGTACTGCGGAAACCAATGCGCTCCACAATACCTTCGATCTCTCCCAGCTTTATGGTATCCCCTGTTTTAAATGGCTTGTCGGACAGAATGGTAAACGCCGCGAAAAAATTTTCTACCGTTTCTTTACCCGCAAGCGCTATGGCCACACCGCCTATACCGAGGCCGGTGATGAGTGCGGGCAGGTTTACATGAAATACGCTGCCCAGTATCCAGAAAATACTCAGCCCCCATAATACCAGCTTAGACATTTCCTTCACTAACGGCAGCAACTGCATCCGCGAATAGTTTTTCTCCAACTGTGCTTTGCCGAGGCGCAGGTAGTATATGAAATCAATAAAGCTGCCGATTACCTGCGTTAAAAAAATGATAAAGAAGAACAGGAAAATATGGTCTGTGAGGTCTCCAAGATTAATAGTAACATTAAATTTTTTCCGGGTCGTAATAGAACGGTGGAAGTTAGTGGCGTCAAGAAAATCGGAAAGTTGCTCTGACGCTATAAAGTATAATACAGTTTGCAGCAATCGTTCCAAAGGTTTAAAAAGCATTTGGCGGATAGTGTCTTTATGCTTCATGTAGCTATACCTGTCGGCCATGCGGCTGCTGATGTTGGTAAGCAGGGAGGCCAATGGTTTTTTCAGCAATAGGGTACCG
>JBIOGV010000380.1:0-3095 GCA_044448365.1 Chitinophagales bacterium | reverse complement strand
AGTAAGTTGATCATAAAGATCCCTACTGGCAAGTTGCGCTTTCAAATAATAAAAACACGAGTCATATTGACCTGCTTGCAGAAACATATCTGCGAGCGCTGCTTCCATACCCCCGGTATTGGAAGCGTTGTGTGTAGCATGGAACTGCCTGCTTTCGCGAAGGAAATCTAATGCAGTTTCATAATCGCCTGCCGCCTTATATATACCAGACATGTCTTCCAATCCCTCTTGAACCATTTCATTACTTTCATCATCCGGGTCGGCATTCTTGTTAATTTTTTTTGCAAGTTGCAAGCCCCGGTTACAATATTCAAATCCTTTCTCATATTCGCCATTGGAGCAAAATAACCAACCGACATAAGTACAAACATTACTTTCTCTTTTTTCATCACCGGCCTTTTTGAACCAGGTTAAGGAATTTTTGAGGGCCCCTATTACGTCTTCTCTCCTATTATTTTTATGCGCCAAAACGTCCGACTGGAAAGAATAGGTCATACCCCATATCTCCGCATCATTCATTTGACTGGCCAAGTCAAAAAGCTGCTTTTGATATTCTTCAGATTTTTTCCAATTAGGTCCATTGTCTATTCTTTTTTTTCTGTTATAAGTATAGTACATGTTGCACACATTCAAAAATGTCATAAGCGATTGAGCGATGCCGTATTTATAGCCGATTTGCATAGATTCCCTGTATGCAATGTCCACGTACATGTGTCCTGAATCGATCTTATTTTTAAAAAGATCCCAACGACCAGGAGTAATGGTTACGTTTAGGAATGCTTTTGCAATTTCATTCATGCAATTTATTCTTGCAGTATCCCTGAGCCCTGGTAACTTTTTTTGCAAGCTCACAATTAAAAGACTGTCTCTTTTTATGCTCTCAGAATTTTGCGAGAAGAGTGTTATTTGCCCCGTAACAAATAATAAAGCGATAAAAAAATATTTCTTCATAAAAAATTTGAATGCAGGTTTGGCTTTCAAAAATTACAGAAAAGAAACTGCATTTCCGCACCAAACTAATAAGAGCAAAGAGGTAACTCCAGCTACAATGAGTAAACAACAGGTACAGACAGCTAAACTGCTAAAAATCTCAGGTGAAATCTTTGGCATATTCTTCAAAATTTTGAAGGATGAACTTTTCCTGTGTGAAGCCTCCGGTTTTACGATATAAAACTAAATGGACCTTTACAGCTTTACTTATGGAATGAGTGAAAGAAACTGGTGCATGGGTGAATAGACAGCGAAGATGAGTAAGAAGAAAATAATCAGGAAGTATTTCTATTCTCTATAAGGCAGCAGTCTTTTCAATAGCGTTTCTTTTTTAGTACGTGCAACATCAATGGTTGTTCCATCACTCATCACCAGGTAGCCGCCTTCTCCTTTTACATATTTTTCAATTTCATTGAGATTGACCACATGAGAACGATGTACGCGGATAAAGGAATAAGTCTCCAGGCATTCTTCCAGGTCCTTTAACGATCTTGTCACCAAAAGTTTTTTCCCGTTTTTCAATTTCAGCTCGGTATAATTGTCATCCGACTCACAACTAATTATTGAATCAACGGGTATCATCTGCAGGCCCTCCATAGATGGTAACGCAATTTTATTTACCTGCTTTGTCGATCTCAGTTTTTCCATCAGGATTTCCAGTTGCTGGGGAATTGTTGGCTGATAACGACTCTTTACTTTTTCCACAGCTCTTTTCAATTCTTCCCTGTCGATCGGTTTCAGTAAATAATCAATGGCACTGAAACGAATGGCTTTTAATGCGTATTGATCATAACTGGTAGTGAAAATGAGATGAAAGTTTATTGATGGTAATTGTTTCAGCATTTCAAAACCATTCATCCTGGGCATTTCCACATCCAGGAATACAAGGTCAGGGGAATTTTGACCAATGGCTGTTAAACCAGCGGGAGCATTATTACAAATTCCAACCAGTTTTACGTCAGGACAATCCGATTCAAGCATTGCGGCTAATATTTCGCAACAATACGGTTCGTCATCGATGATGATAGCCTTTATCATATTTATTTCGTACAATTTTCTTTGTGACCTTTGTGCCCGCTTTGTGTTCTTTGTGGTACAAAATATTACTTGTGCTGAGTTAGTGGAACACAAAGGATACGAAGTTTTTCACGAAGAACACAAAGGTTTACCTAATAATAACAGGCTTAAACCAATTCCTCAACTGATTCCTTATATCGAATCTTTAGTGAGACTTTAGTTCCGCCAACTTCATTGTTTGCATTTAAAATATCTTCAATTTCATAAAAAGTGCCGCCAGTAGTTCCCTGATTCAGCAGTGATAACCTCTCTTTGGTTATTTTTAATCCTAACGATTTTTCTTTCTCCGCTGATTTGCTTTTATACTCTTCTGCTTTTTCCCTACCCACTCCGTCATCCGTAATAATGCAATGTAAGATACCATTGTCTTCATTCATCTCAATGTTCAAATGCCCCACTCCATCTTTATGCATCAGGCCATGCCAGATCGCATTTTCACAAAATGGCTGGAGCAACAGCGGTGGAATAAAAATGGGATTTGTTTCCACCGCATTCGTGGTTTTTATGCTATAATCAAAAGCATTTTTAAAACGCAACCGTTCCATATCAAGGTACAGTCGCAGCATTTCCAGTTCATCCTCGAGAGCCACAAGTTTTTTTTGTGAATGCAATAATACCATCCTGATCAATCGTGAAAAACGGGTGAGGTAATCAGAAGCTGCCCTGGGTTCATTTATAAAAATGAACCGGTTGATGGCATTGAGGCAATTAAATATAAAATGCGGGTTCATCTGAGCACGGAGGGCCTGCATTTCAAGTTCCAAAGCCCGCTGCCGGAGTTCTGTTTGTATTTTTTCATTCTTAAGTTGGTCATTTTTCCGTTTCACTATAAGCCACCTGAAAACGAAGAACCCTATTAATAATAAGCCAATCAATCCGAACATTAGAAAATTTTTAAACTGTGCTTCCTGTTTGAGTTGTGCGGTTTTTAATTTGTTGTCCTTGTCTAAGATTGATAGTTGCGCTTCCTTTTTTATATCAATAGCGGCTTTTTTATAATTGTTGATGCGGAAAAGAAATTGCCTGCT
>JBIOGV010000379.1:0-3143 GCA_044448365.1 Chitinophagales bacterium | reverse complement strand
TCGTTGTGCGTGAGCTTTAGTTTATGGTGTTTGATATTTATTAATGAATAGTATGCTGTTGTAATGACACGGCCCGATGGATGGCGGCCAAGATCACCGAATGTGTATACCTGTTCAAGATATACATCATCAAGTCCCGTTCTCTCTTTCAATACGCGATAAGGAGCGCTTTCTATGTCTTCATCCGGCCGGACAAGATCTCCAAGTAAAGACCAGAGACCCATAAATTCTTCGAGGTCAGATTTTATAAGAAGAACCTTCAACTCCTTATTCTCATATCCAAAAATTACACAGTCTACAGAAACTGCTATCTTAAAGTATTCAAGGTGACTTATTTTTTCAATCTCAGCTGTTTTGAGATGAGCAGGTTGTAACATGATATGGGTTACTTGGGTTAACTAATTTTTTCCTACTGTAAAATAATTTTTGTTGTTGCCATTGACGTTTTTGTATTCACTTTTATCAAATATACGCCTGCAGGGAATTTTTGATCATTCGTAAAATCGAACGTATGAGCTCCCTTTAATAAAAAACCTGAATGAATACTTTGCAACCTTTGACCTGCAATGTTCAGCATGTCTACTTCTACATTCCCCGTTTCTGGAACTGTAAGATCTATCGTTGCGTTTTGGCGCACCGGGTCCGGGTATATCTTAATCAACAAACCATCTCCAGGGGCATTTATTGACGTAACGGGAGTAGTGATATTGCTAACAAGATTTCTGTTGAGGTAAACATGATATTCGCCCGGCTGTAATGTTATGCTTTGTGCAGCACCGGTAGCGTTCAGTGTCGTTCCATCGAGATAATCATACCATGTTACTGCTTCCGGGAACGTAACGCTTGAAGTTTGTGTTACCACATCAAAATTCCCAACTACGCAGATCTTGGAACTATCCGTATTTACCTGCATCCATTTAAAACCATTTGAAAGATTGCTTGTAATTTGATTCGTTACAAAAACATCTTTGTATAAATTATTGAACCGTAAATTCATCAAAGCTTCAAAAACATTATGCAACCGTGAGCGTTGAATATTTTGCAAATAATCCCAATGAATTGGCTTTGGAGTCAACCTGCAGCTATCATTTATCGATCCGTTTGTACACGTGTTAATTGAATAATCATACCCGAGCTCACCAAATTCCCAAAACATTTTCGGGCCCGGGATTGTAAATAAAAATGCACCGCACATCTCAATTCTTTTAAGGGCCGTATTTACATTTTTGACATTATAAGTACCCGAGCTATTGCCGAATTGAATGTTCTTATACATTAGTCTTTCCTCATCATGGCTCTCCATGTAGGTAACCAGGTTGGGTTGCGCCCAACTGCGGGAAGTGTAAATTCCGCCTGAAAAATCCCAGCCGGTGTTGTAACCCATTGCTGCCTGCTGATAATTGTAACTCATATTCCCCCATAACAACATACCATAATTAGAGAGGTCAATTTCTTCTGAATTGGCGGCAAAATGTTCCAGTATGGCATAACAGCCGGCAGATTTTAATTGGAGCGTATCATAATATCTTTTCCAAATGGCAACACGGCTTGAATCATAAGCGCCCCAGGCGTTCACATCACAGTTATTACCAGTAGTATCGCAGGTTGTTTTTTGAGTAAATCCTTTGGAAAGATCAAAACGAAATCCATCAATTTTATAATTTGTTAACCAATGTTCCACCACACGACTTACAAAATATCTTGTAGCCAAACTCTCATGGTTCATATCATACCCAACGTTAAATGCATGTTTCGGCACCGGGTTGAACCATGGGTTATTGGCAGCAGGACGATTGTTATATGCATCCCAATATAACTGTACCATTGGTGATGAACCGAAAGAATGATTCAATGCAATGTCCATGATCACAGCCATTCCCTTTTGATGACATGAATCAATGAATTGCTGCAATGAAGCCTTAGGACCATAATATTTATCGGGGGCAAAATAAAAATCCGGGTTATAGCCCCAGCTGTTATTACCCTCGAATTCATTGAGTGGCATAAGTTCAACAGCATTTACTCCCAAAGTTTTCAAATAATTTAATGTATCCCGTAAAGTGTTCCAATTGTGATTGCCAACAAAATCCCTAACCAGCAATTCATAGATCACTAATTTTCTTTTATCGGGTCTCGTAAAATTATTTACCTGCCAGTTGTATTGAGGAGCGGCCGTTAGAAGAATGCTTACAATACCTGTTGCACCGGCAGGATATGATTTAAGATTCGGATAAGTTGATGAAGAAATTCCCGGATCATTATAGGGATCAAGAATTTTTTCGGTATAAGGATCGGCAATTTTTAATGTGCCGTCCACCAGGTATTGAAAAGCATATTCTGTTCCCGCCGTTAACCCTGTAAGACGAAGCCACCAATAATTTCCATCCGGTGATCTGTTCATCTGGTATTGAGTTTGCTCGATCCAGTTACTTCCGGGAAACTCTCCGATTACCGACACACGATTTTTTAATGGAGCGTACAATACAAGTGTAGCCGCTGTATTATCCGCTTCATAATTGATCCCATCTCTTACACCATTTGGAAGAGGTGCAATAACGACCCCTCCCGTTACAAAGAATGTCAGTGTATCAGTAGTTGTAGTGGTGCCGTCATTTGCTTCTGCAATAATAGTTGTGTTTCCTCCCGATGTAAGAGTTGGAGTAGCAGTAATTGTTGT
Organism: Chitinophagales bacterium; assembly: GCA_044448365.1. Taxonomy (GTDB): domain Bacteria; phylum Bacteroidota; class Bacteroidia; order Chitinophagales; family Chitinophagaceae; genus VBAU01. Next base: position 466 of record JBIOGV010000379.1, on the reverse strand, counting down.
TGCACTATTTGCGGTTTGAATAACTGTACCATTCAGGTACAATTTCATGGTGGAAGTTTTATTCGCTATAGCAGTAAGACTGATATTATCTCCAACAATTTTTGTTATTGCCTCCGGTATAGGGTTGTATAATGGCTGCAATAAGGGGTCAGTAAACCGAACTGAAACAATGGAATTATCGTACACAGGAATAAACATATCGCTGCCATCGGCATTCCGCTGCACCTTTGATCCATTCCCGTTCTTAAATAGAATTGCGATCTTCTGAATATGCTCTGTGGGGTCTGTTACTCCAAAAAACGAACGCAATCCGCCTGTAATGATATACTGCCATTTATTACTGGTAAGATAAGTACACTGTGCCTGGGCATAAACACTATTAAAATTTGGAAATATTACATGCTGCCAATCAGTTTGAGTAGTGCTTTTATTTGTAATAATGCCAATATAAACGTACACATCTGTC
>JBIOGV010000378.1:0-3150 GCA_044448365.1 Chitinophagales bacterium | reverse complement strand
GAGAAAGAAATGGATTGGTTTTTGGAAAATGTGACGACCCAGGAGTGGAATGAGAACCAGGATGCCGGTTATCCGCTGCATAAGGCAACGACAGAGTTGATTGCCAAACACCCGGAGTGGGAACCCGAGATAAAAGCATATTATGGACGCTGGCTGGAAATGTTAGGCGATCAGCTTCATGAAACGGTTGAAATACTTCACCAGTTAAAGCAAACCGGTAAATATAAATTGTATGCTCTTACAAACTGGAGTGCTGAAACTTTTCCTCATGCCCGGGAAAGATTTGAATTTTTTAAATTGTTTGACGGAGTGGTAGTTAGTGGAGAAGAAAAAATGAGAAAGCCATCTCCTGAATTCTATAAAGTATTATTAGATCGTTATCATATTGATCCTGACCGCGCCATTTTTATGGATGATAGTTTAAGAAATGTAAAGGGCGCTGAGACGGTTGGCATTACAGGAATACAATTTCATAATCCATCACAGGTGAAAGAAGAACTTCAGAGGCTGGGGATTGAAATATATTAGGCGAAAAATTATTCAAGATTTGGTCTTAACCATTTCTCTGCTTCTTCAAGGCTCATTCCTTTTCTTTTTGCATAATCTTCTAACTGGTCTCTGCCAATTTTTCCCAAACCAAAATAATGACTTTGAGGGTGCGCAATGTACCAGCCACAAACTGAAGCCGGTGGATTCATGGCAAGGCTTTCGGTTAATTCCACTCCGATGTTTTCAGTTGCATTCAATAGTTCAAATAATTTTATTTTTTCTGTATGATCAGGGCAGGCTGGATAACCGGGCGCAGGGCGGATTCCTTTATATCCTTCTTTAATCAATTGTTCATTGGCTAAATTTTCATCTTTTGCATAACCCCAAAATTCCTTTCTTACTTTCTGATGCAGGCATTCCGCAAATGCTTCTACAAAGCGGTCGGCTAAGATCTGCACCATGATCTTATTGTACTCATCCTGTTCGGCTGCAAATTTTTCAACATGCTTTTTTGCGCCAAATACACTGACTGCAAATGCGCCTATAAAATCGGCCCCTTGTCCCCCGAAGGGGGAACTTAGGTTATTCTTTTCCTTTATAGATTGAAGTTGGCTTAATTTGTTACTGATAGTATGTAAGGTCTTTTCTGTTTGTTGTAAAATTTCTTCATTTGAAAATCTAATAACAGTGAACCCTTTTTCTTCCAGAACTTTTGTTCTCAATTTATCTGATTCTACATTTTCTGGCAATTGATGGATCAACCCATCTATTTCAATAATTAATCTCTTGTCCAAACATACAATGTCAGTGATATACTTATCAATAATATGTTGTCTTCTGAATTTGTACCCTTCAAGTTGCTTAGATTTGAGAAGCTCCCATAATTTTTCTTCAGCTTTTGTAGGATTCATTCTGTGTTGCAGGGCATATTCTTTAAGCAAGCCGTAATACAATGGGTCGGCCCACATATAGCCAAACTCTTTCTCTCCTTCCCTTTGGGAAGGGGCTTTAGCTGTGTCTTCATTTAGCAGACTGGTTTGTGGGGATGGGCTCTCGGCCGGTTTAATGAAATCCGCTAAGGAAAAATTGGGTTGTCCAATTGCTTTTTTTATTTGTTGTCTAAGAGATTCGAGATGCACCTCTCCATTTTCAGTCTGCAGCGTTATTGTATCAGCATTATTGCTGGCAGCGGGCCAGAACCCAATAACTCCGTTTGCCGTAAACCATTTTTCCTTTACCAATTGGTCAACCAGTTTTTGGGCATCATTAAATAAGCGGGTTGCTTCTACTCCAAAAATCTTATCAGTTAAAACTGCCGGGAATTGTCCCGGCATTTCCCAGGCAATAAAAAATGGGCCCCAATCAATATATTTTGCAATGGTTCCAAGGTCAAATTCCTTCAATACTTTGATTCCCTCTACTTTTGGTTTTATGGGTTTATAGTTTTTCCAATCAAAATATTCTTTGATAATTACAGCCTCTTCGTAAGGGATCAGTGACTTGCCTTTTTGTTTATTTAAAAATTGATTGCGTAAACTATTGTATTCAGTTTCGGTTTGTTGAAGAAACAATTTTTTTTGTTCGCGGTTCAATAAATTTGTTACTACAGTCACACTTCTTGACGCATCCAATACATGCACCACGCCATTTTCATATTGAGGAGCAATTTTCACAGCAGTATGCATTCTTGAAGTCGTTGCCCCGCCGATTAACAGGGGTTGTTTCATATTGCGGCGTTTCATTTCATGTGCTACGTGTACCATTTCATCAAGCGAAGGAGTTATTAATCCGCTAAGACCGATTATATCTGCATTTTCCTTTTCAGCTGTATCCAGGATTTTATCTGCAGGAACCATCACTCCCAGGTCTTTTACTTCATAACCATTGCAACCTAAAACAACACCCACAATATTTTTCCCGATATCATGCACGTCGCCTTTTACAGTTGCCAGTATTATTTTTGCAGCTCCGGACCCTTCCTCATTTTTTGTGCCTGCCGCTTTGTGTGCAAGTCGCCGCTCCTCTTTTTCTGCTTCAATATAGGGTGTAAGAATAGCCACAGATTTTTTCATTACTCTTGCACTCTTTACTACTTGCGGCAGAAACATTTTCCCTGAACCAAACAAATCTCCAACCACATTCATCCCATCCATCAGGGGACCTTCAATTACATCGAGTGGTTTTGGATATTTTATTCTTGCTTCTTCCGTATCAATGTCAATATAGTCCGTAATGCCATTGATGAGTGCATGTTTTAATCTTTCTTCTACTGAATTATTTCTCCAGGCCTCATCTTTTACTTCAGCTTTCCCTTTCGCTTGTACATTTTCAGCAAAGGCGATCAGTTTTTCTGTCGCTTCATTATTATTATTGTTCCTGTTCAAAATAACATCTTCACATAATTTTTTTAATCCGGGTTCGATCTCGTCATACACAATCAACTGCCCGGCATTTACAATACCCATATCCATTCCTGCTTTGATGGCATGATACAGAAAAACAGAATGCATTGCTTCACGTACATGATCATTGCCCCGGAACGAAAAGGAAAGATTGCTGACACCACCGCTTATTTTTACAAGCGGCATTTTTTGTTTGATGATCCGGACGGCTTCAATAAAATCAACGGCGTAATTATTATGTTCTTCCAAACCAGTGGCG
>JBIOGV010000377.1:0-3155 GCA_044448365.1 Chitinophagales bacterium | reverse complement strand
TACGAGGTTCAGTTCAGCAAATAGCCTTTAAGAATAAATTCCAAATCTGAAATGACAAATTCCAGAATCAAGGCACCTTATTTGAGATTTGGAATTTGTTTTTTGTTATTTCCCAATGATATAGATCACGGAACTACATCGTTTTTTATTTCTCATCGCTTTTAGATTTGATAAAAAACCAACCCACACAGCACCTGGCCAATTCGTTGCGCCATTTTTATACTTACTGCTTAGCAGGCTCACATAAAAACTATCAAACCACATGGGCCTGCAGTTTATTATTTTCATTCCGTTTGTCTCTATCAGAAATTTTATTGCCGATGGTGAAAAATGATAAAGATGTCTTGGCACATCATAAGCCGCCCAATATTCTTTATATGCAGAAGCGTCGAATGAAGTATAATTGGGAACTGCGATGACAATTTTTCCATTTTGCTGCAACAGGTTTTTTAACTGCCTCACATAGTTCTGAAGATCATGCACATGTTCCAGGACATGCCAAAGAGTAATGGCATTAAAGGAATTTTGGGGGAGATGAAAAAGCTCGTTTGTATTTTTTAATTCGCAATTAAAAGTTTCCCTGGCAACTTCGCGCGCTCCCGGATCAGGCTCAAGTCCCGTTACATTCCAACCATTTATCTTCATTTCATTTACAAAAGCGCCGGTACCACTTCCCAGGTCTAAAAGCGCACCTTGTTTGATTCCTGTTATTTTGATGACTAATTTTCTTTTCTGTTTTAATGTTCTTTTTCGAATGAGCTGGTACAACCGGTTTATAAGACCCTTCGAAGTATTTGTGTGAGAAATATAATTTTCCGATTTGTAATATTCACCGATGGTGTCAATGTCTGGCACGTCTTGTGTGAATCGTAATGAACAGGCATCACATTGCCATATTGAAAAATTTTTTTCAGACACAGTATAATCCTTTGCCGACAGGACGGGATGGATCAATGTAGAACCACAAACCGGGCAATGTGTATAATGGATAGTTGAATTCATTCTTGCTAAAGATGCGCAAAGTAAAATGAAATCGGAGAATTGAACGGAAATTATGGAGACAGGGTATAACCCGCCGGCGCCTCCGCAGGAGATATCTTATTACTGTTCCCGGCGGTATTCGCGATCGTATTTTCAGAGAAATGCCAGAATAAAAATATAATGATGGCAAGAATTATTGCCAGTGGCCACACCCACCAACGATCATTTTTTTCCTTTCCAACGGGATGCAATAGCTCTTTCATCTGGGTTGAGGTTTTTTCTTTTTCTCCAACCAGCATTGTGTGCTCTGCATTTTTCCTGGTTACTTTTTCGGCAATGACTTCATGATGCCAGGAAAACTCTTTGTTCTCCGGGGTAAAGTGTATTTCTCCCGAAAATTCTTTTTGAAATACTCCTACACCTTGCCAATGGATCTGCTTTCCTTCCTTGAGTTGCCTGTTCATATCAAATAAAAAATCATTGAAACGAATCACCGCTTCCTGTTCCGTGATATCAAGATTCACGGCAAGCCAGGTAAATAATTTTTCCGGGGGAACATCTTCCGATCTTTCAAATTCAAAAGAATATTTTGGAGCTAAGAAAGAATGGTTCGCAAATTCTGCTTCTGCCGGTTGGGTTTGCAGTGCGAGAACACCGATTCCGGGCAGATCAATCCTTTTATATTTTATAAGATACCTGTAGAGAATTTCATACATGATCAGTTCTTTTGATCAAAGGCAAAGATAACTCCTGCCACAAAATTAAAACCATAGACAGGATATTGATTCCAGCGCTGGTACTGCTGATTGAAAATATTATTGAACTGGCTCCATACTTTTAAATACTTCGTGACCTGGAAATCCAGCCCTGCATTCAGGTCAAAAACTCCATTCTGCTGGGCGTGATCACCGTCCTGCTTGCGGTATTGAGCACCTCCCCATGCAAACAGGTCAGACGTGAGATAAAGATCTTTCAAAACCTGCACTCTCATCGAAGCATTCAACTCCAGTGGCAACAGGCCATAAGCTTTGGGATTGTCTTTTAGATTCATATAATGATTGAGACTGAATCCTCCTCTTACTGAAAATTTTTCCTGCAAAGTATAACCGATCTCTCCATCATAATGCAATACTTTCATTTGAGATTCATTCAATACAATAAACGATTTCCCGTCCGCTGTATCATTCACAAACAGGGGCTGATTGGTTAATTTATTAAATCCGACTTTTGTACTGAAAGAAAAATGATCATCAAGGGATCCTTTAAAACCAATGTAACGTTCTTCGATCCCGGTATTCTTCATAGTAGCCGGCGCCCAGATCCAGGGATTCAACGACGCAAGATATTCATAGGTCGTTTTGCGCAGGTAACCGATCCATCCGGCAATAAAATTGAAACGCTTATCCGGAGTTCCTATTTCCGCAGTTACATTGGGATAAATTTTCGGGCTTTTATTATCCCATGTTGGTTTAAAACCTGCCTGTATATTAATTGTCGGCGTTCTGTACAATACTGCCGGTGAAATATAATAGGCAGTATTGTTGATGGCGACCTTCGCATCAGGCTTATATCTTGTCAGATCAAATGCGATTCCCAGGTCAATCGCGAAATTTTTCCCTATTGTTTTTTCAAGCGGCAGATTTACGTAAGTATTGCTCTCGCTGTTGTTGTGGTTGTCTGTGAACACATGCACTCTTGCTTCCGGTGAATATGACAGGCCAAAGCTCGTTGGTTGAATATTATGAAATGCCACCCTTGCGATCCATGTTTGAAAACGCTGCTTCAGTGAATCATCAGGAAAAGATAAGGTCTCGGGCTGATAACCGTATTTAAAGGTCTGGTCACTTTTCATTCCCACCAATGCATCCCACTCCAGGTTTTTTGAAGTTTGAAAAAATCCATCAAGCGATACATCGGTATGACTGAAATCCTGGAAATCCTTTTTTCCATTCGAGGCAACATGTTTTGCATAAATATTCAGACCTGCTTTTTTCCCATCGCCAAAAGAAATACCTGTTTGCAAATATGGTGTGCGCTGGCTTCCGAAACCAGCCTTGATATAACTATTATTATCCCATCTTCCGCCGGTATCAATATTCATTGCCAGGGGCTTTAAATTTCCCGGCTGGTAATCAAAAAGCAGATTCTGATCGGGAAGAGTGTATTGCAGCTTT
>JBIOGV010000376.1:0-3203 GCA_044448365.1 Chitinophagales bacterium | reverse complement strand
TCCCTGTGCCTGTTACACTCTGGTAAGTGCTGACAACAATTCTTGTGATCTTATATTTTTTGTGTAGTGGATTTAGTGCAACCACCATTTGTATTGTTGAACAATTTGGGTTCGCAATGATCTTATCTTCTTTTGTCAGCACATCTGCATTAATTTCCGGCACCACTAATTTTTTTGTTGGATCCATTCTCCATGCAGATGAATTATCAACAACGGTGATTCCTGCTGCAGCAAATTTGGGCGCCCATTCCAATGAAGTGCCTCCACCCGCAGAAAAAATAGCAATTTGAGGGTTTGCCGCAATACCATCCTGCATGCTGACAACTTTGTATTTCTTCCCTTTGAAGTCTACTTCCTTTCCTACTGATCTTTCTGAAGCAACAGGGACTATTTCTGTAACAGGAAAATTTCTTTCTGCCAATACCTGGAGCATTTTCGATCCGACAAGACCAGTGGCGCCAACAACAGCAACTTTCATAAATTTTTTTTCTTTCTCCCCATTGAAAGATTTTTTTTATTGTTAGAAATTTTATTGCTCCACTTTAGGGGGCGGGGCAAAAAAACAAGCCTTCCGTTTCGGAAGGCCTGCAATCTTTTATGGTTCTACACACATAACGCTACAAACCTTCCGCATTAGGCAGAATGTTTCTTATTGCGCTTTGTATGTGTACACATTTGCATAAACTGAATGTCTGCGTGCCGGCAGACAAGCAAAAATAGAATGACAAATCATTCTGTCAAAGATTTAAACCCTTTTTTTTGATGAAAACACCATATTTTAATCTTAGAGCTTTAATTATCTTGTTGAAATGAAGTCATTCGGTTTGATTGGGTTCCTTTTTTTCTGCTTTTCTGCTTTTTCTCAAAACCGCTATGATGTTGTTATTGATGAGATCATGGCTGATCCCGCTCCACAAATAGGCTTGCCCGATAATGAATGGATCGAATTGAAAAATACATCCACCACACCAATCGATCTCCGGGGTTGGCATATTGGAGATGTTACCGGGCAAAGTGGTGCATTCCCGGATTTTACATTGCATCCTGATAGTTTTGTAATTGTTTGTACAGGCAGCGCTGTAGCGGCTATGTCAGCTTTTGGTAGCGCAATTTCTGTAACCGCCTTTCCTTCTTTGAATAATGATGGCGGCCAGCTTTTTCTTCTTGATGCAAATGGAAGTACCATTCATGCGGTTAATTATTCAAACACCTGGTATCAAAATGAATTAAAAAAAAACGGTGGCTGGACGTTAGAGATGATCGATACAAAAAATCCCTGTGCGGGCAGCAGCAACTGGAAAGCGAGTATCAATCCACAAGGCGGAACACCAGGGATAAAAAATTCTATTGACGGCATAAACACCGATCAAACTCCACCAAAACTAAAATATGTTTATGCGATGGATAGCCTGAACATTGTTGCCGTTTTTGATGAACCTCTTGATAGTTTGAGTGGCGCAACGATCAGCAACTATAATATTGATGGTGGTTTATCATTCGCCGACGCAACTACGCTGACCCCAATATTTAATAGGGTACAATTAAAATTGAGTACTCCCTTATTGCCAAACACAGTTTACACTCTTACCGCGAATAATGTTACTGACTGTAATAATAATACAATAGGAGCAGCAAATACTGCAAAACTGGGATTACCGGTTGAAGCCTCGCCTTCTGATATTGTTATCAATGAAATTCTTTTTAATCCTAAGGCCGGTGGCTATGATTATGTAGAATTTTATAATAGAAGCAATAAAATCTTTGATGCCTCAGGATTATTTGCTGCCAACAGGAGCAGCAGTGGTGGCATCAGTTCTATTGAACAAATTTTTCCGACGCCCATTTATGTTTTCCCAGGAGGTTATTTTGTGATCACAGAAAATGCAGCCAGTCTCGAAACAAATTACCTGGTGAAGAATCCGGATGCTGTGATGGAATTATCTTCATTGCCATCGTATCCAGACGATGGAGGTGATGTGGTATTATTAAATGGACAAGGCGATATTGTGGATGAAGTAAAATATTCAGCAGGCTGGCAATTCAAATTAATTGATAATCCTGAAGGTGTTTCCCTGGAGAGAATTGATCCCTCTGGCCCTTCACAGAATGAAGCAAACTGGCATAGTGCGGCATCTACAGCAGGATATGGAACACCAACGTATAAAAATTCTCAGTACAAACAAACGCAGAGCATTAACGCAATCATTGATATTGTACCAAAAATATTTAGTCCTGATAATGATGGCCATGATGATGTTGCGACTATTCAATATAAAGTAACAGAACCAGGTTATGTTGCCAACATTGCCATTTTTGATTCCCGGGGAATACCGGTTCGTTATCTTGTAAAAAATGGAACGCTTGGATTAAACGGCCAGTGGAATTGGGATGGACTTGATGAAAAAGGAAATAAACTGGCTATCGGCACCTATATTATTTACACAGAAATTTTTAATCTGCAGGGGGAAAACCAGCATTTTAAAAATACAGTTGTATTAGCCAGGAGATTGAATTGATACGAAGGATTGGAAGACAGAAAATGTTTTAAAAGATCGTCATTTAAAATAACGTTTAGAAGCATTACTTATGGATTGTATAGTTCATCACTGCCTTTATCTGGCCATATGAAAAATCATCACCCAATTGTTGTTTAAGTTCTGAAGACGTCAAGGCCGGATTTTTTTCAATCAATTCTGAAATTTTTTCCAGCTTGATTTTATCTACAATCCTTAATATATCTATTTCACCCGTTGCAATAAAACCGGCAAGGTGTCCTTCAATAGTGCTGAAAGCCAGGTTACGTTCCCTCGCAATTTCAATGATGCTTTTACCCTTTTTAAATAATTGCAGGCTTATCTTTTGTGTTTCTCCTTTTTCAATTTTCCCTCTATGCTTCTGTTCTTTAGGAACGTCAATAATCACCGGTCTTTGCAGGCCTTCAGTTGCTTTTAAGATGTCTTCGCTGCTTCCGGATTCGTTCATGATTTTCGAAATGTTCATCAGGTTTTCCAATTGTATTTTTCTGCGTTCAACCTGGTGCTTTAATTCATAAAGTTCTTTTACATATTTTTTTGTCTTGTTTTTTATTTTCATTGTTTCAATATGATCGTTCAGTGAAGTGAGCAATTTTTCATCGGTGGCGTTAATAAAATAATGAATGGCGGCAGAGATCCTTTCATGCAATTGTTTGTAATGATCAGCCT
>JBIOGV010000375.1:0-3225 GCA_044448365.1 Chitinophagales bacterium | reverse complement strand
TGAATTGCAAACGGCAGGAATTGAATTTGAAGAAGGTCAGCACACTGAAAAAAAGATCCTGAATGCTGATGAAGTCATGAAAAGCCCGGGTATTGATGAGAAAAATAAACTGGTGAAAAAAATCAGGGATAAAAAAATCGGGATCATCAGTGAAATAGAACTGGCTTACCGTTTCAAAGGCAATAGCAGGATCATCGCTGTTACAGGCAGTAACGGAAAAACAACAACGACTGCCTTAACTCATCACATCTGTCAAACGGCGGGTTTGAGTTGTGCCATGGTTGGAAATATCGGGTACTCGTTTGCAAAACAGGTTGCGCTAAATCCCAGGTCATTGTATATAGTGGAGATCAGCAGTTTCCAGTTAGATGATATTAAAACATTCAGACCGGATATAGCGATACTCACGAATATAACTGAAGATCACCTGGACCGCTATGAATACAATTTTGAAAATTATATCCGCAGCAAATTCAGAATAGCCATGAACCAGACGGGGGATGACTATTTTATTTACAATGCGGATGATGAAATAACCATGAAATATCTGAAACTCCCGAAAGTTATCGGGATTGAAATACAATCAAACCAACTACCAGTCACTATGAGAAATGAAGTACCAAACGGAGCATTTATCAAAGACGGGGATATGTACGTGAGAACGGGAAACGATTTTGTGGCCATGAGTGTTTTTGATTTTGCATTAAAGGGAAAACACAACCAGTACAACACAATGGCCGCTTGTCTTGCTGCTACTACTATGGAAATACGTAAGGATAAAATCCGGGAAGCTGTACAAACATTTCACAGTCTTGAACACAGGATGGAGTATGTGTCAACCGTGCGTGGAGTAGAGTTTATCAATGATAGTAAAGCCACAAATGTAAATAGCACATGGTATGCCCTGGAAAGCATGGAAAAACCAACCATATTAATATTGGGCGGTGTGGATAAAGGAAATGATTATTCATTCATCAAAGACCTGGTAAAAGAAAAAGTAAAAGCGATCATATGTCTTGGGATTGATAATAGAAAGATCCATGAAGCCTTTGGAAGTGTGGTAAGTACGATTGCAAACACAGGCAGTGCCAGGGAAGCCGTGCATGCAGCCTTCCATTTTGCAAATAAGGGTGATGTGGTTTTGCTGAGCCCTGCCTGTGCAAGTTTTGATCTGTTTAAGAATTACGAAGACCGAGGAAATCAATTTAAGCAAGCGGTGAAAGAGTTGTGAGTGGTGAGTGATGAGTTCTTTACTTGTCAATATGATGAAGCTTTATTGCTCCGAAGGAGCACAATGTGAATAGCGTTGGATGAAATCCAACGAAAAAAATGAAATACGTTGGATGAAATCCAACGAATAATAATGATTTTATAAAATGAGTTATGCGGGCGAAATAGAAAATCAATCTCCTCCTTTTAAAGGATGGCATCATCATGTAATACGCCGCACAAAAGGCGACAAGGTGATCTGGGCCCTGGTTGTGTTGCTGGCTTTAATTTCCATGCTGGTGGTGTATAGTGCAACAGGTTCTCTTGCCTATAAAAATTACAAAGGCAATACTGAAATCTATCTTTTCAAGCAAGTTGCCTTTATTGCTATGGGCATTGCCATTATTTATTTTGCGCACCGGGTCAACTATACGATCTATTCAAAAATTGCGCAACTGTTATTCATTCTTTCTATTCCTCTTCTCATTTATACTTTATTCTTTGGATTGAATATGAATGAGGGTAGTCGCTGGATTCGTTTGCCCATTATTGGTATGAATATGCAAACATCGGAACTGGCGAAGCTGGCTTTATTCATGTACCTGGCAAGATTGATCAGTAAAAAGCAGGATAGTATCAAAGATCTAAAAAAAGGTTATCTGCCATTAATAATTCCTGTAGTGATTATTTGTGTGCTCATAGCGCCGGCTAATCTTTCTACTGCATTATTACTGGGTGCAAGTTGTATGTTATTACTGTTTATCGGAAGAGCAAGAACAAAACATCTGTTACTGACGATTGGGATCGTTTTCATACCTGTTCTTTTTTTAATTGTGGCGGCATTTATCAGACACAAATCAGGTAATGAAACAACAGGAGTGAGAAAAGAAAATTCATCGAAGCTAACGGCAAGAGTGAATACATGGATCAGCAGGGTGGAAAATTTTATGTATGGCGGCAAAGAAGCGGATGATGAAGATGCATACCAGATCAACCAGGCAAAGATCGCTATTGCAAAAGGTGGTTTTGTCGGTGTAGGTCCCGGCAACAGCACTCAAAGAAATTTTTTGCCCCAGGCTTATAACGATTTTATTTACCCGATCATCATTGAGGAATATGGGCTGATAGGCGGAACATTCATCGTTTTTATTTACCTGGTTTTTCTTTTCAGAAGTATCAGAATATTCAGGCGATGTCCTTATGCCTTTGGTGCATTCCTGGCATTGGGACTCAGTTTTACACTGGTGATACAGGCATTGGCAAACATGGCAGTGAGTGTAAATCTTTTCCCGGTAACGGGTGTTACACTGCCATTGGTGAGTATGGGTGGAAGCAGCTTTTTGTTTACATGTTTGGCAATAGGAATTATCCTGAGTGTTGCAAGAAATGTTGAACAGTTAGAAGGAAGAAAAGAAGAAATAGTCAATGCTCAATGATCAATTTATAAAAATGGGCATTGAACATTATTTAAAGTGAGCAAACGAATTATAATAGCGGGTGGAGGTACAGGCGGACATATTTTCCCGGCAATAGCGATTGCCAATGCATTAAAAAGAATTGACCCAACGATCGGGATCCTGTTTGTTGGTGCAATAGGAAAAATGGAAATGGAAAAAGTGCCGCAGGCCGGATATGATATTAAAGGGTTGGATATTGCTGGTTTCAACCGAAGTTCTTTGATAAAAAATATTTCACTGCCATTTAAACTGGTAAAGAGTTTTCTCCAGGTTCGCACGATTGTGAAGAACTTCCGCCCCGATGCGATCATCGGGGTTGGAGGTTATTCCAGTTTTCCGGTGTTACGGTTTGGCCAGGCAAAAGGAATTCCCACATTTATTCATGAGTCGAATTCATTTGCCGGCAGATCAAATATTCTTCTTGGAACGAAAGCGACAAGGATTTTTGTGGCTGCTGAAGGAATGGAAAAGTTTTTTCCAAAAGAAAAAATTGTGATCACGGGTAACCCGGTACGAACAAATATTTCACAGTCGGTTGTGACAAGAAGTGAAGGCATTC
>JBIOGV010000374.1:0-3233 GCA_044448365.1 Chitinophagales bacterium | reverse complement strand
TAACGTAAAAGATAAAAGCAGTAAATATTACACTGAAGTAATGGCCGTCAAAAATGCAATTGATAGTTTAACACCCGAGCAGCAACATATCGCCGATTTCTGGGATGACCTGAGTACAAAACTGAATGTAAGCGGGCATGTAATGTTTATGACCAAGAAATTTTCGCCTACCGGTCACTGGCAGAATATTGTTGGCATAGCGGCAGAGGTAGCCAAGGCTGATTTTAATACTACTGTTTATGCTTATACGATCACTTCCATCGCCCAGTTTGATGCGTTTATTCAATGTTGGGACGTAAAATATTTATATAACACTGTGCGGCCCGAAACTGTGATCAACAAATATATCGATGAAAACTGGAGACCGTTTTTGCAAACGCCTCCTTTTCCCGAATATACCTGCGGGCACACCACTGTTTCTGCTGCTGCCGCTGAGGCGCTGACCAGTGTTTTTGGTGATCATTTGGACTATACCGATACTTCAGAACTCGAATTTGGAATTAAAAACAGATCATTCCATTCTTTCCGGCAAGCAGCCCAGGAAAATATCTGGGCCAGGTTTTATGGAGGTATCCATTTTCATAATTCCTGTATCATAAGCAATGAAATGGGAACAAAGATTGGCGATTTCGTTGTTGATCATTTAAAAATGAAAAGAGAACATTAAAAAATATTTATCAACGCATTTAAAAATTAACTGCAATGAAACGAATTACCTTAATTATATCCATATTTATCACATTTGGCATTTATCAAAAAACATTTTCCCAGGGTTGTGTTGCAATTAAAGGCTCGTTTGGTCTTTGCAGCCGCCCTTCTGATGCCAAAGATTGGGAGCTAAATCTCAACAATCGTTATTTCAGATCATATAAGCACTATGTTGGCACCATTGAACAAAAACAAAGAATAGAACAAGGCACTAACGTGATTAATCATTCTGAAGAATTTGATATTACTGCCATAAGAACTCTTAATTCACGATGGTCGTTGGCTATGACATTGCCCATTATGGATTATTCACGTTCCTCATTGTATGAACATGATGGTGTGAACAGGCATGTCACCCATTCATTTGGTATTGGCGATGCACGCTTTGCCGCCTATAGGTGGATGTTCGATCCGAAAACATCCCATAAAGGAAATGTGCAGATTGGTGCAGGTATAAAACTTCCCACCGGTAATTCCGATTACCAGGATTATTTTTATAAGAAACCTGATTCTCTTGTTCTCGGTCCCGTTGATCAATCCATCCAGCCGGGAGATGGAGGCACCGGTTTGACATTTGAGCTGAATGCATTTTATAATTTCACTCATCAGTTTGGTGTATATGGCAATGGCTTTTATCTTGTTAATCCCCGCGATGTGAACGGCACTTCGACTGCAAGAGGTGGAACACCGTCTGCTTCAGCAAAAAAATACAATACAGATGTGATGAGTGTGCCTGACCTCTATATGGTGAGAGGCGGAGCCGCAGTAATGGTCAATGAGTTTACATTTTCCGGAGGTCTTCGCATGGAAGGACTTCCTTCAAAAGATCTAATTGGAGGAAGCCTTGGTTTCAGAAGACCAGGTTATATTATATCTGCTGAACCAGCAATTACATGGATCACTAAAAAAGCCAGTTTCAATCTTTCAGTCCCAGTTGCATTAATAAGAAATCGCACTCAAAGTAATGCAGATAAACGTCAATCTGCCGACACGGGAAAACATGTGCAGGGCGATGCAGCTTTTGCAGATTACCTGGTTAGTTTCGGAATGACCATTCGTCTTTAAAAATTAAAACTGTTTTTGCTGAAACGAAAGGTTTTATTGACAAACAGTTCATGGCGAACTATGTCTATGAAGCCTGGTTTCAATGCAAATGGTTTATTACCTCTAAACTTTTTACAATGAAAAAAATCACAAGAGCTATAATGGCGGTTGCTCTGTTCATAATATGCATAGCATCATCCGGTTCTTTATTCGCACAAACCGACATAGATGCTATTATGATGAACAAAAAACAATTTTGTGAAGGGATCACTTATGATAATTCTTCCTGGAATCATTACTGGGAAGGCACATTTAAAAGAGATAATCAAAACCTGGGTACTGTTTCTACTCAATCTCTAATGTATATGGCCAATTTCGGGATCACTAATAAGCTGAATGTAATGACATCCGTACCGTATGTATGGACAAAGGCAACAGAAGGAACATTACATGGATTGAAAGGTTTCCAGGATCTTTCAGTGGTTGTAAAATGGAAACCTGTTTCAGTTTCGTTAGGAAAAAACCAGTTCTCTCTTTTTACCATTGGAGGATTTTCAACCCCCTTATCAAATTATGTGATTGATTTTCTGCCATTATCCATTGGCCTTGGTTCAACCAATCTTACGGCAAGGGGAATGATAGATTATCGTCGTGGAAGATTTACTGTTACTGGTTCTGCATCTTGTATCTGGCGCAGCAATGTAAAACTTGACAGAAATGCTTATTACGATACCGAATTACATCTAACCAATCAAGTGAGAATGCCTAATGCATCTTTTTACCAGTTACGCACCGGTTATCGCGGCAGGTACCTGATAGCGGAAGCTTTATTGACAAACTGGACTACCTTGGGCGGTTTTGATATCCGCAAAAATGATATGCCTTTTCCAAGCAACCGCATGAATGCAACAATGATAGGGGCAAACATAAAATATACATTGAAAAACTTCACTAAGCTATCGTTGTTGGCGGGCGGCAACTACACGATTTCCGGCAGAAATATGGGACAATCAAGAGCATTTAATATTGGAGCCTTTTATGCTTTCTATTTCACAAAAAAGACAAAATCCTAAAGACTCAAAAAAATTTGTATGAAAAAAAATATTTTCATTTCTTTATCAAGTGTGGCAGCCATATTGATAATAATCATTGCCTGCAATAAAGATATAGAAGGACGCACCGACAATTTGCCTGTACTTCAACCTTTAAATATTGATCTCAATGCAGGTGCGTGGAAACCGGTTTTACTTTCACGGCCTGATTCGTTTGCAGTAGCCGCACCTGCTGCGACAAATTCTCCCGGCTATATCGGTGAGCTTAATGAAATAAAAGGCCTGCAGCAAAGTTTAACAGCTGATCAAATTAATAATATAAAATACTGGAATGCAGGAGCCGTATTAAGATGGAATGAGATCATGAGAGATCTTGTTGCCAAGCATAATCTTCCTCCTTATCAGAATGAAGATGGCACTTACCCGATT
>JBIOGV010000373.1:0-3242 GCA_044448365.1 Chitinophagales bacterium | reverse complement strand
TTTTTTATCACATCGGCTGCAACCTCATCCTTTGGCAATTCTGTTTTTTGGTTAGCTATAAACTGATTCACCGCATTTCTGTATGTTACAGTTTCTGATTTTGTTAAAGTGGTAATACTTCCATAGTCTTCAAAATAGTAATGAGTGGCAATGAACCTTTTTACATGGCCCTTTGTTTCTGCCGGTAAATAATTCTGAAGAACCCAAAAATTACGGCTTCCTGAATTTTTGATCGCAGACAGAACTTTACCGGGACCACTATTATATGCTGCAATAACCAATAGCCAATCTCCAAATTCATTGTAAAGATCTCTCAGGTATTTAGCCGCGGCAACGGTGCTTTTACAATAACTGGTGCGTTCATCATATTTGCCTTTTATCTTTAAAGAAAGATCCCGTGCAGTTGTGGTCATCAATTGCCAGGGGCCGGCAGCTCCAACGCGTGATACAGCAGTTGATTTTAATTCAGACTCTATCGCGGCAAGATATTTTAATTCAGCGGGCAGGTGATAACTCATGAAAATTGAATCCATCATCGGAAAGTATCGCTCCCCTCTTTCTTTGATTTTTTCCAGAGCTTCAGTGTTTCGTTCGGTATAGTCTTTAACGAATTTCACTGCGTGAGAATTCAGGTGAATTTTTGGAACATCGCTTAATTCAACGGCCGACAATTTACCCAACACGATAAAAGATGAATCAAAGGCTTGTAATTGCCGAATGACAGGATCGGTGGATACGGTTGTTATGGTATCAACAGGTTGTTTGTGGTTCGTTCCGTTAACACTGGCAATTATAAGGATCAGGCCATTGCCAAATAATCCTGCTTTTACCAATCTTCTTTTCAACATCGTTTTATTTTTTGGTTAAAACAATGCCGACCCTCAGGGTTTGGATTCTCACAGATGATTCAACATAGGAGGCAGGGACGAAGATTTATCAAGGAATTGGAAGAGAAATTAGCGAACAGGTTACCGGGGGTGCGGACGTTTAGGCTTTTCAATTTATTCCGGAACTCTGTGCTGTTGCTAATTCATAAGCAACAACAAAAATACTCCTACTTAGCCTCTCCACATAACCTTTTACTATGCGGAATTCTACGATATAGGCTTAATGAAATGGGTATCACCCTATAGGAAGGGAATATTTTTTACTGAAAATTAGGCAGACTTTTTTGGCAGTTTACTATGATCTGAGAATGAGCAAATAATTTGAGACAAAAAATTCGTGAATCAATACAAAAAGATAGGGTAACGATCAATATTAATTCCCGGTGATTATGTCTATTTGACTTTTATATCACAATCAGATGATAGTTTTATAGCTGACAGATGATAATTATAGAAATCTATTCACTTTTATCTATCAGTTGTTACCTGTGACCTGTTTCATTGTAATAACCTGATAACAGGTTGCAGCCTGAAAGATACACTGTCCGCAACAATAGATTGCGCAGCATCAAAATCAAGTATGAACCCATTAAATGCCTGGTTCAATTTTTTATTAACATCGATCATTAATTCCGGAAATCCTGAGCCGGGTAACAGCAATGGATGTGAGACGCCGTTTACAACAACAGTATTGTCGCCTCCCAAAATAAAACGTATCTCTTTCAGCAAACCAAATGGTACGATATCATGCGCCATCATCAGCGTAGCACTATCCTGGAAATTCAGGAGATTGACCACAGTATCCTTTGTATGAATCGGCAACCATACTGTACTGTCGGAAACAATTTTGGCTTCAATTTTTTTAATATGAATATTCACCGCATCATAACTCGCGGGACTATCCATCAAATAAAATTCAACCGGCGAAGTTTTGACCTCTTTCTTTTTGCAGGAGAAAAAAACCGGCAATGAGAAGATTGCGATAAGCAGGCATTTTGTTTTCATAGATTGGATTAAGCTTATTAAAATTAAAAAGAAAAAGCGGGCATCGCTATTGAAGAAGCGATAGAGACGATGTTATTTTTTTTGTTCTCGTACAATCCCTAAGAATTACTCATAGCAGCTAAGAGTGTTGATACTTTTTTATTTACTATTCTTCATAATATTTTACTTCATTAGTACGCAGGAATTCTTTTATCACATCTACATGAACGCAATGACCTACATGCAGGAATGGCTGGTTGGTCACTCTTTGCTTTCTGCCTCCCGAAATTATTTCTTTGTTCTTCATATCAAATCCCAGGTGTAAATGATTCGTCATGCTTTGCATTCCATAGATCAACCCCTGCTGATCGAATAATGGCCCGCCACTTTGACCTCTCAAACCGGGAGTACTTAATTCAATACCGGAAATTTTTCCGTCTGCCGAGGCTATATGCCTTGTCACCATTCCATCAATGGGAAATCGAACCGCTCTCGTTGGTTGCGATGACCAACTGATCTTTTCTTCAGCTTCATTGTAAAAAAAATTTGAAAATTCCGGAAAGGGATAACCGAGGCGGCATAAAAATAAACCCGGTTGTAGTTCATTACTGTTTTTTGCAAATACAGCATACCCGGTATACAATTTATTTGTAAAACCTTTTAATTTAAGGATCGCAAGATCGGCAGTTGCATGTTCCACTACATCGATCGTTGCAAAATGATCTACACAGTCAACGAGCTGAGATAAAAGCTGGCAGTCGATCCCTGGTTTATCATAACCATATTTTTCTTTCAGCTCTTTGAGTTTTTTATTATAGCTGCCCGATCTGTTCAATTGTCTTTTTTCTTCGAGGAAAGCTGAATATTTTTTTGAAATATCTCCTGTTTGCCTGATCAATGATGAAACATGTTTGCAGGTAATGGCAATTCCATCTTCATTTACAAAAAAAAGAGTGGCGGCGCCGGGAATAACCTCGTTCTCACCAAAAGTATTTGAAATAAAATGTATGGCTCTTGTGAATCCGCCAACTTTTTCAATTGCTGTCTTAAACATGATACAGGATTTAGAGTAAGGCAAATATCACACAAACAGGAACGGGTTGTTGGAGGCAATATGAGTGATCTTCAATCCTTCGAGTTTTGGTTGCAACCATTCTACCATCCATTCCATTCCCGGTTCTTCACTTACAGAATGCCCCAGTACGATCAATGAAATTTTTGAACCCAGCGATCGTGCATCCCGGATATATTCTGCGGTTTCCCATTCATGCACTTCACCAACGATAATAAGGTCAGGTTTTTCTTTTTCTGCCAGTGATATCTGGTTTTGACCTCCCCAGGCACCCGGTAACAGCGCAATTTTTTCACACG
>JBIOGV010000372.1:0-3243 GCA_044448365.1 Chitinophagales bacterium | reverse complement strand
GCATCCTGGAACCAGTGCCATGCTTTTTCTTTATCGCCAAGTCTTGCATACAACAAAGTAAAAATGGCCTGTGTCATAGCAGGTGTCCCTTCATTCGGCACGCGTGATTCATAATATTCCAGGTCTTTTTTTATCTGGCTAATATCTGTGATTTGTTTTAATGGATAGGCTAATAAATTTACGTCTGCCTGTTTGATTCCTTCTCCATGATAGGAACCATGTTCACTGGTAACTCCATTTTCTAATTTTAAAACAGGAATATTATCCGCCACATTTAA
This sequence comes from Chitinophagales bacterium, assembly GCA_044448365.1. GTDB lineage: Bacteria > Bacteroidota > Bacteroidia > Chitinophagales > Chitinophagaceae > VBAU01. Next base: position 2,965 of record JBIOGV010000372.1, on the reverse strand, counting down.
CCAATCCGCATCAGGAATGATGCCCAGAATTTTTGCAGCTTCGGTAGCATCCTGCAAATTTGTTTTTGCAGCTGCATTGGTAAAAGCATCATTGTCGACATTCTCAGCCCATTCATCTGCTGCTACTACATTTTTAATTTCATATTTGCCGGGACCATTTCTTTCTACACGACTTGCCCAAAAATCTGCCGTAGCTGAAAGGATGGGCCAGCCTTTTTCACGTAACCAATTTTTATCCTGGGTAACACAATAATAATTCCATGCAGCCATGCCAACGCAAGCGGTGATGTGATGCTCGAATGGGCCACTTAACGCCCAAACTGGAGTTTCTTCGACGCCCGTCTCCGCACTTTCCCAGGGGAACATCGCACCTTTAAATCCTTTTGAAAAAGCATTTCGTTTGGCGGCATCTAATCTTTTAAAACGATATTCCAACATGCTTTTTGCAATTTCAGGATGTAATACGAGCACTGCCGGGAACATCCATAACTCCGTATCCCAGAAAACATGACCATTATAACCCAAACCACTTAAACCCATTGGTGATGGTGAAAGAGAAGTACCTTCCCTGGTAAAAGAATATAAATGATACAGCATGCTATGAATGTCCTGCTGTGACTGATTATCACCTTCAATAATAATATCACTGCGCCAGAGACTATCCCATGCTTTGTTGTGAAAATCAATTAAACGTTCCCTTCCTTCCAGTTTTGCATAAATGGTCATTCGTTCCGCTTCATTCAAAGGATCATCATGATGAGCAGAAGTAATAGATGAACCGGCAATGGAAAAATGATAGGTCTCACCGGCTTTTACTTTTTTACTGAATTTCATCAGGTGCATATTATTATCCCACATCTCATGAATTACTTTCGGTTCCTGACCATGTGGTTCAGTAAATAAGAACGTATTGCTGGCGCACATCAACAACTTTCCCGTTGGGCTTTTTGCTGAAGAAGTAAGTAAACTAATAGTTACATGCGGCCTGTCAATTTGATTATAATAATTCTGAACATCTTTCAATGCATCCGGCGCCTCCATGACACTGGCGCTGGTAATTTCAATATCCTTTTTTGCAGTAATGCTCACATCCATTAAAACTGTAAAAGGCAGGTGACGTAATGAATAATAGGTATAGCTGACTGAAGCCTTGTCACCAAATTCAAAGGAGGTGGTAAAATTGGCGTGTTGCATATCGAGCTCTTGTTTCAATCCGGAGGCATTCTTTGCGTCGATCCTTCTTCCGTCCACTTCAAGATACATATTTAGCAAATTGAAGCTTTTTAAGAAATTGCTTACTCTTCCCCTGCCATACAAATCATAGGCTCCTGCAAGCACTACATCTTTTACTTTGAAAGGCTCAGCCGATGAGACGATGCCGATCATGCCGTTTGCAACCGTTACTCCATAATAATTTGAAGGATCAATCTTGTCGGCCTTTATCTTCCAGGGATCAACAGGTTGGGAAAATATGTTGAAAGCAATAAATGTAAGCAGGAAACTTAATAGCAGTTGCTTCATATAGTGATTTTAATAAGGCTAATTTACTTTATTTAGTTCCGCGGTTTCTACTTTTATACCAAATGAAACCAGTATCTGCAATATTTCGGGTATTATACATGGCAATAAAATAAAAAATGCCCCTGATTTAGAATTTTCTTATGAACCTGTATGGCCTGTAAAGCATGGAAGGTTTATTTTTGTCCATAGTCCCATATTGAAAATCCGGTAAAATTTATTTTTTAATGAAAAAAATTTCTCTTGGCATCATTCTCATTATTCTTCTCTTATTGGCGGCAGCATATATTTTTATCCCAAAAAAAATAATTATTTCAAGTACTTCATCTTTCCAGGCCAACCGGGAAGGTGTTTACCGTTTCCTCGTAAATGACGGTAATTGGTTGAAATGGTGGCCGGGTACGGTTTCAAAAAACAGCAAAGACTCTTTTCTATTCAGGTATAAAGACTATGATTTTCAAATCGGGAAGATTCTTTATACTGTTATTCAATTAAAGCTTGGAGAAAATAACGATTCTTCCCTCGTATTGCTGAAAGTAGTCCCATTTAACATTGACAGTACAGTAGTCGAGCTTTCATCAGAATTAAATACAAGATCGGATCCGTTTAGCAGAATCTACGCGTATTTCCGGGCAAAAAAAATCGGGCATGTCCTGGATGACGTTCTATCGGCATTAAAAAACTACCTCGGGGATCCGAAAAATATTTACGGGTTCAACATCAGAAAAGAGCTAGTGCAATACCAGGACCTGGTATCGACAAAACAATCATTCTCTCACTATCCTACAACAGGAGATATTTACGCAATCATCGCTAAGCTGAGGAACTATATCAAAAAATCGGGAGCAAACGAGTTGTTTTCACCTATGCTGAACATTAAGAAGATTGATAGTACAAATTATATCGCCCAGCTTGGAATACCCGTTGATAAAGAACTTCCTTCAAAAGATGACATCAGTTTAAAACGCATGATGAAAGGTGGAAACATATTGATGGGGGAAGTGACCGGGGGGCAAACGGAAATTGATGAAGCAACAAGACAGATGGAATTATATATCAGCGATCATCAGCGGGCCACAATCGCCATACCTTTTCAAATGCTGATCACTGACAGAACAAGGGAGCCGGACAGTACAAAGTGGGTTACCCGCATTTACTACCCTGTTGTATAACTAAAAACATCCTTTTTGATGGTTACGCGTTTAATCAGCGGTACTTGATTACAATAGTACTATCATTATTTCTGCCCAGTATAAAAGCTTCTTTACCCGCTATGGTGATTTTTTTTATATGCCGAACCTGTCCTTTAACCTGTAACCCATTTATATTTTCGCAATTAAAATTTCCATCCCCTTTGTTAACAAGGACTGTCCCAAAATCAGCATCATACCTGCCCATTTGTATGTTGTTTTCATAGTAATTTCCTCCCAATAGGATATCAGGCAGG
>JBIOGV010000371.1:0-3266 GCA_044448365.1 Chitinophagales bacterium | reverse complement strand
GCGCGCAAAGGTCTTGCTGATACGGCATTAAAGACAGCCGATGCAGGCTATCTGACCCGTCGTTTGGTTGACGTAGCACAGGATGTTGTGATCACCGAAGAAGACTGCGGTACTTTGCGCGGTATTGCAACTACAGCATTAAAAGATAATGAGGACATCATTGAACCATTGAGTGATCGGATTGCAGGCCGTACATCTTTGCATGATGTATACGATCCTCAATCCGATGAATTATTAGTAGCAGCCGGGGAAGAAATCACAACTGAGATCTCAAGAAAAATCGAGGAAGCCGCTGTTGAAGTTGTTGAAATTCGTTCGGTACTTACCTGCGAAAGTAAGCGCGGGGTTTGTGTAAAATGCTATGGAAAAAATCTTGCAGCCGGGGCATTGGCGCAAAAAGGTGATGCAGTAGGTATCATCGCGGCCCAGTCGATTGGTGAACCGGGGACCCAGTTAACTCTTAGAACATTCCATGTGGGTGGTGTGGCTGGTTCAGCCTCGGTTGAATCTACATTGCCGGCAAAATTTGAAGGAACCATTCAGTTTGATGTTTTACGTACTGTGACAACTGAAAATAATGAAAAAGTAAAAGTACAAACAGTAATTGGCCGCACAGGGGAAGTGAGGATCATCGATACAAAGAATGATCGCTTATTGATCACTCATAATATTCCTTATGGTGCTACTCTATTAGTAAAGGATGGACAGAAAATTAATAAAGGAGAAATTATCTGTACGTGGGACCCTTTCAATAACGTGGTGGTTGCGGAACAAAACGGAACGATAAAATTTGAAAACGTGATTGAAGGAGTTACTTATCGTGAAGAGGCCGATGAACAAACGGGCCATCGCGAAAAAGTGGTTATTGAAACACGTGATAAAACAAAGATCCCTTCCATTCTTATTGAAGGAAAGGAAATCAAATCATACAATTTACCAACTGGAAGCCACATAGTAATTGATGAGGCTGATGAGGTGAAGGCAGGCCAGGTAATTGTGAAAATACCGCGTGTGTTAGGAAAGCTTAGAGATATTACCGGTGGTTTGCCACGAGTAACCGAATTGTTTGAAGCAAGAAACCCAAGTAATCCTGCAATCGTTTCTGAAATTGATGGTGTGGTTACAATGGGTGCCGTAAAACGCGGTAACCGTGAGATCATCATCGAAGCAAAAGACGGTGTAACAAAAAAATATCTTGTACCATTGACAAGACAGATCCTGGCACAGGATGGCGATTTTGTAAAAGCCGGTTCTCCACTGAGCGATGGTCAGATTTCACCACAGGATATTCTTTCCATACAAGGACCATTTGCAGTTCAGCAGTATGTAGTAAATGAGATCCAGGAAGTATATCGCCTGCAGGGTGTTAAGATCAATGATAAACACATTGAAGTGATCGTTCGCCAGATGATGCGGAAGGTTAGTATTGTTGATCCGGGAGATACCAAATTCCTTGAAGAAGATCTTGAAGATAAATTTGAATTTGTTGAAGAAAATGATTTCATATTTGATAAAAAGGTAGTAACGGAACCTGGTGAATCAGCTAAGTTGCGTGCAGGGCAGATTGTAAGCTTGCGTGAGTTAAGAGAAGAAAATTCTATTCTTCGCCGTAATGATAAAAAACTGGTTGAGTTCCGTGATGCAAGACCCGCAACGTCTGCTCCTACATTGCTTGGCATCACCAAAGCATCATTAGGTACACAAAGTTGGATTTCTGCAGCATCATTCCAGGAAACAACAAAAGTGTTGAGTGCTGCGGCCATCCAGGGTAAAACCGACCCCATGCTTGGATTAAAAGAAAATGTGATCACGGGTCACCCGATCCCGGCCGGTACAGGCTTGCGTGAATTTGAAAATATGATCGTGGGTAGTAAGGAAGAATACGAACTGCTTCAAACTACAAAAGAAGTCATGGCATTTGATGAAGAAGAATGATCACGGATTTCAGGATTAAAAGGATTTCACAAATAATGAAGAGGCTGTTTCAAAAGACAGCCTCTTTTTTGATTTGGCCGTCAGTTTTCAGTGATCGCTGATCAAGAACTAAAGGGACTTCACAGATATATCGGAGATAGAATAGCATCTTCCCGAAAAGGAAACTAATTCATGTAACCTGATTTCAATCCGGAAATCCGTGATCGTTAACGGTTTCCTAAAGTAAGGCAATGATTATATTTGCCCGCCTAATCGTATTTACTTTGCAAAAAATGAGAAATGGAGCAATTATATTGAATATTGTGTTGCTGATTGCAGTTGGTGTTCTGTTTTATCTTCAATTGAATTCCGGAAAGAAAAGTCCGGCGGGTCAAAATAAAGTACAACAAAAAGAACCTGTCGTCAATATGACCCCGGGCAATTGCAACATCGCTTATTTTGAAATGGATTCTGTCGAAGCGAATTTTGAAATGGCAAGGCAATGGAAAAATGAACTGGAAAAAAAAGAGGATAATATCAATGCGCAAATGAACCGGCTCGAGAATACCTACCAGGAAAAATTTGCCAGCTTTCAACAGAAAAAACCCTCCATGAACAATGCCCAGGTCGAAGCGGCTACCAATGAACTGGCGCAATTGGATGAAACGATCAAAAACACAAAGGCTAATCTTGACCAGGATTATAAAACCTACTATGTCCAGACACAGCAGGAAATTCTTTCCATGATACGAAAATTTTGTTCAGCATATAATAAGGATAACAGGTATGCCATGATCATTTCGGATGAACCCGGTATTGTTTTTTACAAAGACAGTTCATTTGACATTACCAACGATCTTTTAGCCGGGTTAAATAAAATGTATGGTACGAAGAGAACTGAAAAAAGTAAAAAGTAAAAAAGCAAAAGCTTTAATTTATCATTTTGACTTTTGACTTTTGAATTTCCTCCATAAGGTTACTGCCATCAAAAACTAAAAATCCTTATCTTGAAGGATAAACCAACTCTCTATGGCGGATCAAGCAGGAGCCGAAACACATCACGCAACTTCATTCAAACAATCGCTCGGTTTATTAGATGCAACTATGGTCGTAGCCGGTTCCATGATAGGCTCCGGGATTTTTATTGTGAGTGCTGATATTGTCAGAAATGTGGGCAGCGCCGGCTGGTTAATTGCAGTATGGGTGATCACGGGATTTATGACCATAACTGCTGCTGTGAGTTATGGCGAATTGAGCGGTATGTTTCCAAAAGCAGGCGGGCAGTATGTTTATTTGAAAGAAGCCTATAATCCTTTTACAGGTTTTTTATATGGCTGGAGTTTTTTTGCCGT
>JBIOGV010000370.1:0-3269 GCA_044448365.1 Chitinophagales bacterium | reverse complement strand
TTCACCATTTTTCATTTTCCGGAATATCATCATTGGTTTTGAATTGTCTTTTTGTTTCGATTTTCTGCAATTGCCTGTCGATGATCATGCCAGCAATGACATTTCCGGCATCGCTTTCGTTGTTTTTGAGATTTGCTCTTAAAACTTTTTCTGATACGTCAACCCTGTAAAGTATTCTCATGAGTTTATTAAAATCATGAGTGATGAGATAATTGATATGATCGGTCAAAGCAAGTTTTAATTCTTCAATCGATCTTTTTTCATGAAGATCAATTTCCATGCTTTGGGATAGTTCTGAAATTATTGCCAGTTCAAGCTCCTTCATTAATTAAATTTTTCCAATGCGCCCAGTCCAAATAAGGCGAAATCAAATTTAACGGGATCTGCGGCATCAATTTTTTTTAAACTGTCCGTTAGTTCAATGGCTGCAGCCCAATCGGTTTGTTTTCTTTTCAATAGTCCTAATCTTCTTGCCACTCTTGCTACATGCACATCAACCGGGCAAATTAATTGTGAAGGTGAGATTTTATTCCAGATCCCGAAGTCAACATGGTTTTTATCTTTTCGCACCATCCAGCGCAAAAACATATTTAATCTTTTGCAGGTACTTTTTTGCAGGGGGGATGAAATATGTTTCTCTGTTCTTTTCAAATGCTCCAGGGAAAAGAAGTATTTTCTGAACCCATTTAATCCATTTTCTATGTTTTTATCTTCCAAACTTATCCATTTGCCAAATGCTGTTTCCAGGGTATCATTTGTTTTATAATGGTGATGAAAAAACTCAATGAAATAAAGAAGATCATCTTCGTGAAAAGTTCTATGCCTGAATGCTTTTAATCTTTTTAATCCACCCTGATCGGGATTCCGGCAAAATTCATAGGGCGACATATTCATTCGCTCCATCAGATCTTTTGTTTTTTGAATGATTGTGGTGCGATTTCCCCATGAAAAAATGGCTGCAAAAAAACCAGCTATTTCAATATCCTGTTTTTTTGAAAATAAATGAGGAATCAAAATGGGATCACTCTTAATAAAAAAAGGTTGATTGTATTCATCGACTTTCTTATTTAAAAATTCTATTAGATATCCTGCATCCATGCGGGTAAAATTAGAATTTTATTCAGGGGTGCTAAATTGGATTCCTGTTGCCGCGAACAGATGCAATAAAAAGCGAATTTTATAGAATGCTCATTGCTTCTTCAAGATCATTGATCAGATCTTCTGCATCTTCAATGCCCACACTTAACCTGATCAGTGAATCGGTCAGACCGTTTTTTATTCTTTCTTCTCTTGGTATGGAAGCATGTGTCATCGATGCGGGATGATTAATGAGCGATTCTACTCCCCCGAGACTCTCAGCCAATGCAAAAAGTTTTGTGGAAGACATTAGTTTCCTGGCCGCCTGTTCACTTTCATCCTTTAATGTAAAACTGATCATACCACCAAATCCACGCATTTGTTTTTTGGCGATAGAATAACCACAATGGTCTTCAAATCCGCACCAGTACACCTTTCCGACTTTTTTATGACCGCGCAGGTAATGAGCAATTTTCTCCCCATTTTCACAATGACGCTGCATACGCACATGAAGGGTTTTTATTCCCCGTAAAACAAGAAAGCAATCCATCGGACCCGGCACAGCACCACAACTCTTTTGAATGAAATATAATTTCTCCCTTAAATCAGCATTATTCATAATTAGTGCTCCCTGTATCACGTCACTATGGCCGCCAAGATATTTTGTTGATGAATGCATGACGATATCAGCACCCAGGTCGAGTGGATTTTGTAAATAGGGAGAAGCAAAAGTATTGTCAACGCAAAGAAGGAGTTTATGTTCTTTGGCAATACCAGCCATCGCAGCTATATCAGTAATATTGATAAGTGGATTTGTTGGTGTTTCAGCCCAGATGAGTTTTGTGTTTTGATTGATGTAGGAGCGAACATTTTTCGCATTCGTCATATCCACATAATGAAATTTAAGACCAAACTTTTCAAATATTTTTGTGAATAAACGATAGGTACCGCCATACATATCATTGCCTGCGATGATTTCATCACCCGGTTGCAGAAGTTTAATTACGGCATCCGTTGCTGCTACGCCGCTGCTAAAAGCCAACCCATACTTGCCATTTTCAATAATGGCCAGTGCTGCTTCCAATGCTTTCCTGGTTGGATTTTGGGAACGGGCATATTCAAATCCTTTGTTTACACCGGGGGCAGATTGCACATAGGTAGAGGTTTGAAAAATCGGCGTCATGATCGCTCCGGTAGAAGGCTCGGGCTCAGCCCCGGCATGTATAAACTTTGTTCCCTGGTTCATAGATTTTGTTTTTTTATCTGCCCGCCTTCATTACTCGCCTTCGCATAAACCCGGCAGTTAAAAAACTACGGCGGACAAGCAAAGATGTGAAATATCGGGGAATCTAATTTCGTCTCGTCAAACTGCCTGACTAAATATAATTCCGATTCTTTTTCGTTAAAATAATCTCTTGGTAAGAGAAGATTCATTTTAAATACCTTGTGGTCCTTTCAAAAAATTTGATTTAGATGCGAAAGGAATAATCAATATCATAATTTTTCTTAAGAACCCTTTGTAACTTACTGTTAAATTTTGAACCTTTCTTTATCTATGAAATTTTCATTGTTTAGAATTGTAGCTTCTCTTTGTATTGTTTTTTATACATCTTGCAAAACAGAACCGTTTAAGCCCGATTTTGAAAATGCGGGTGGATATGTAATCGGGAAAGAAACATGTAATACGGATACAACAAAAGATTATTGGCTTGTTGATTTATCTGTTTTTCCGCTTCCAAATAGTTATGGTGACAGCTTAATTTTAAACGGAATTACGTATAAACATGTTGTAAAAACCACCGGATTAGCTTCTCAATTTAAATTCATTAACGCAAAAGTAGATTTAGACTTCCATATTTCTTCATCACCGATGCAGACTACAAATTGTAACGTAACGAGCCCCGTAACCTATTCATTAAAGGAAATAAATGTACTTAGTCAGGCCGAATTACGCTGACTTCTCTTCGCTTTTTAAAAATAATTTGATTGAATTATTTCCCAAACATTTTTTCGAGCTGATCCAGTTTAAATTCCAGGTAGACGGGTTTACCATCGGGAGAAGTATTGCTTTGCCGGCAATTAAAAAGATCTTCAACCAATGCCTGCATTTCTTCTTCGGTTAATGGCCGGCCGGGTTTAATGGCTTGTTGTTTTGCCAGCAAACGAATTAATTTTTCTCTTTTTGAAAATTT
>JBIOGV010000369.1:0-3314 GCA_044448365.1 Chitinophagales bacterium | reverse complement strand
TGTAAGCTCCCCCGAAATTCGACCAATCAAGATTAGAGAAATTCTCTAACTTAAATGGTCAATTATGAAAAAGAAAAAATTCACGGAGGCACAAATTGTCTCCATTCTGCACCAACAGGAAATTGGTAAATCAGTTAAGGACATTAGTCGGGAACATGGCATCAGTGATGCTACGTTTTATAATTGGAAGGCCAAGTATGGCGGCATGCAGGTCAGTGATGTAAAGCGAATGAAGGATCTGGAAGATGAGAATGGTCGTTTAAAACGTATCGTTGCAAACCTGACCTTGGAGAATGATGCCATTAAAACTGTATTGGAAAAAAAGTACGGCGGCCTGACGACAAACGGGAGGCAGTAGAATTATTAGTGCAAGAGAAATTGAGTGTTCGTCGGGCCTGCAGGCTTGTATCATTGGCCCGTTCTGTAATGACGTACCGGAAAGTGCCGAAGGATGATGATTCTTTGATTGAAGCATTGCATCAGTTAGTAGAGAAGCATCCTACGATTGGTTTTTGGAAATGTTATTACCGCTTAAGAAGAAAAGGATTTGATTGTAATCACAAAAGGCTTTATCGGGTGTATACCATGCTCAGATTAAATGTAAGACGAAAAGCTAAACACAGAATACCACAGCGCATTAAAGAACCATTGGAAGTACCCGCAACTATCAACCAGGGTTGGAGTATGGATTTTATGTGTGATAGTTTAGTAGATGGCAGAAGGTTCAGGCTGTTAAACATCATTGATGATTATAATCGTGAATCCCTGGCTATTGAAATAGATACTTCTTTGCCTGCATTAAGGGTAATTAGAACCTTACAACAATTAATTGAAAGGAGAACAAAACCACAGGTTATACGAGTTGATAATGGCCCGGAATTTATCAGTGATAAACTACAGCAATGGTGCGATGATCAGCAAATCCGTTTGCAGTTCATTCAACCAGGCAAGCCTGTACAAAATGCTTTTATAGAGCGCAACAACGGTTCACTAAGAAAAGAATTATTGGATGCTTATTTATTTTACAGTTTACGGGAAGTTCGACAGATGGCAGAAGAATGGCGCCAGGATTACAACTATGAACGACCTCATGAGTCGTTAGGATTTGTTCCACCCATTGAATTTATTTAATCCGTTTCCCTAGAATTACTAAAACCTAAATACTCTAATTTTGATTGGCCCTAAAATAAGGGGAGCTTACACTCCGATTAACAATATTATAGCAACAATTCGAAACATGCCCAGTGTTATTTGTTGTCTTTACTCTTCCTTGCCTCGTTTATGCGACCCATTCTGTGTCGAATATCATACTCACTGATAACGTCCAATTTTCCGTCTGCAAAATCATAATGTGCTGCAGTATGCTGTGTCTACATCAGGTAAGATGCGTTTTGAATGTTTTATATAGAACTGCCGTATTTCCATTAACTTCTAAAAGATCAGTAGTTTAGAAAGCTGATCACCTTGCTCTCCATGTCTTAATTGGTAAACGGAGACTGCCATTCAAATTGTATTGGAGAATGCTATTGCCTTCATATTTAAAATGATACTTTATTTGACTGCTATTAAGTTCATTTACGACTTCCTGCTTTTCGTAATCTGAGAGTATACAGAAATACGTCATCCCATCTGCCCTAACAGTCTCGCTGGTTACTACACTCAATAGTAAGAACACTTGATGGGGGGTTGCCTTCTTTTTCATTTGCTGATTTCCATGTGAACTTCTGTTTATAAAAATGATTTAATTAGTTCTTTTTGGTATGTATGTCGTCAAAACAAAATGGACTTTTTGATAGAGACAGTTTTGTGACTTCAAGTTAGTTTTTTTTATTTTTAGTTTTATAGGGTTTGGATTAAAAATTAGCTACGAAGTTTTGTTGAAAATACTCTTGTCTTCGTTGCTGTATTTTGGTCTTCCGAGATCTGGCCATATAGTTAAGTAATTATCAATTTCCCGCTTGAGAGCGTCTATATGAAAGAATAAATCTTTTATATCTTGCATGTTCTATTTTAGCTTTTTTAAAGCTCAGGCACATAACGCAAATTGTTGCTTGAGCTTTTATTATTTATAGTAGTACTACCTCTTCGTAACGCGAAAGTCTTTTGTAATATTTAGACGAGCACTATCAAAACACTTCTGTACAAGTTTTTTATCTGAGTAACAAACTTTACAGATCACACCATAATAAAGGAAATTCGTTGAATCGAGTTTATTTGAAAAGTATACCGATTTAAGACTATCTATCTCCCTATTCAGGTCCCTCATTATATCAACGTTTTGTTGGGCCTCGGCTTGTTTTTCTTTAACGTCATTTTTAAAAATACTTAGGTCGGAACTTGAACTGCCAAGACTGTTCAAATAACTAAGATTCTTATATTGTTCAATTGTCAACTTTAAAATTTGTATTGAGCCGTCGGTAGTTAGTATTAAATATTCTAACGAGTCCTGGAGTTTCAGAATCTTTTGTTTAACATCACTTTTTGTAGATACAGAGTCTATATGAATGATTCTAATAGTATCAAGTGTAGCCGTCGAATCCATGTCTTTCAATTCTCCGGAGACATATATTCTTAGTGTTCTTCCAATACTTTCCTTTTCCGTCTCAGTTTTTGACCTGCAAGAAAGAATTATTAAGACGGAAAATATAAATAAACAATTTTTCATGATCTATATTTAACTAAGCAACCCTTAGAACCTTTTCGGACCACATCTTTTTCATGTGAATATTTAATCTCTTAGCAGCATCCGGTTTCGTTACTCTGATGTATTTCATAAGTGCGTTTTCTGTCTTGTAGCCTGTCATCTTCATGATTTCTACAGTGGGATAACCATCCAAATAAAGATTAGTCGCGATGTTGGGTGAGTACTACTCCATAGTTCAATACCCTGTAATATATGTCCAATAAGCAATTCGGTAAAAAAAATTTCAAACTGAGGGACTACTCATGTTTTTGCTTTCTTTATTATAAAATAAACAATTAAATAAAACTATATCTATCTGACATTTTAGCAGATTTTCTGATGCTCAAGTCGTGCGCGGGAGTATAAAACGGGAAACTCAACTTAACCAGTGTTCTGCAAAACTGAATTTAACGGAATAGCCTTCCGCAACTCGCTGATCTTCTTTAAATCTTCAATAAAAATGTTCGAAATATGAAAAGCAAGGGGAGCAGAGATTGAATTTTAGCCTAATAAATTGTTGATTTATGGGGCTTTTTTTATTTCAAATCCTTCTCAACTGGTGGGGAATAATTCCTGCTATTTGACCCCGTCCATGTATTAGCCCTCTAAACGTCTGGACTAAATTTGAAAT
>JBIOGV010000368.1:0-3318 GCA_044448365.1 Chitinophagales bacterium | reverse complement strand
TTATTCTCTCGCCAGATGGGTTGTCGAAAAAAGTAGTTCATTAAATATCCAGGGCGAAACAAACATCAACAGTTTTCAATGCGATGTAACAGAGTATCTGCGATCTGACACACTTGTTTATTTAAAAAATGATGCAACAAAGAAATTCAGCTTCACGAATAGCGCTCTTGTCGTTGATGTCAGGAGTTTTGATTGTCACAACCGGTTTATAACCGATGACTTCAGAAGTGCTTTAAAAGCTGATGAAAACCCAACCTTAAAAATTCTTTTCTTAACCGTAGATCAATTTTCAAATAACTGCAATAACCAGATCGTAAAGGGGATAGTTGATGTTCAATTGGCTCATATTACCAGGAGAGCTGAGATTGATTATACCGTAAAGACTTTGCCCGGAAACCGCATCCAGATGAATGGCAGTCATATTTTTTTGTTCTCCGATTTTAATTTGAAGGCACCGAGGAAACTGGCTGGCCTGATTCGTACAAAAGATCAGATAAAAGTAAACTTTCAACTTTATTTCAAAGCTATCTGACGGAAATGATTCCCTGTGAGAACTCAACGATAACTGCTCTTAAAAAAATTTATTAACAAATCTAAAATCAAAAACATGAATAGAGTCTTTATTGCCTGGCTGATTTCAGGAATTGTAATGTTAGTGCTTGGCCTGGGAATGCTGTATGCAGGCATTTATTTCTTTCCTAAAATCTCTGACGAATATTTTAGCCCTGTATTCCGCAGAGCCGGTGAAACAGACTGGACGTTTTATGTGCATCCATTTATACTGGCCGTTGCACTGAAATGGTTCTGGGAAAGATATAAGGGTATTTTTAAAGGCGGAGTTCTGTTGCGTGCTCTTGAAGTTGCACTTGTGTATGGCATAGTAGCTTTATTACCGATACTATGGCTCACATTCAGTGCGATTGATGTATCATTAAAAATGATCATTACCTGGTTTATTTACGGTATTGTGCAGGCATTTGCAGCAGGTGTTGTATTCGCAAAATTGAATCCCTGAAAAATCTATTAAAAGTTTGAGCAAAGCAGAGTGGCTGAATAATGATTAGCCCTCATAACGACCCTGTCCCGACTTGTCGGGACAGATTTGTTTGCATGTGTCAAATTTTTTTTATTTGAGAATAGCCATTTTTATTTAGCCACTGCATTACCTTCTCTCTCTGGTCACCCTGGATGATGATCTCACCATCCTTTGCAGAACCACCGGTGCCGCAAAAAGCTTTTAATTTTTTCCCCATCTCCTGTAGATCGTTATCTTTCCCCATAAAACCTTCTATCAGTGTAACTGCTTTACCCGCCCTGTGTTTCGTGTCTAACCTGATCTTTAATTTTTGCTGCGATGGCGGCAGGGTTTCACTATTTTCATTTTCCTGTTCAAAATGAAAATTGGGATCGGTGCTGTACACAAATCCACGCTTATCTGTTTTATTTTTTTTGCTCATTGCAAATTCAAAAGTAAAAAGTAAAAAAAGAGAAATCGTAATTACTTTTGACTTTTGCTTTTTGACTTTTTACTTATTAATCATCGCTTTCAAACTCATATCCAAACTTTTCGCCTGGTGTATCAACGCCCCTGCACTTAGATAATCAACTCCTGTTTTTGCATACTCTTCTATATTTTCTAAATTAATACCGCCGCTTGCTTCTGTCTCAAATTCTTCTCCAATCATTTTCAGTGCCTCTTCAATTTGTAACGGCGTAAAATTATCAAGCATGATCCGAAAAACTTTTCTTTTTCCAACGTCCATTATTTTTTTAATATCATCAAGATTCCTTGCTTCTATTTCTATTCTTAATCCGGGTTTTGTTGTTTGCACATATTGATATGCCCTTTCAATTGCCGCTTCCAAACTGCCGCAATAATCAATATGATTGTCTTTCAAAAGGATCATATCATATAAACCAAAACGATGATTCAGTCCGCCACCGATACGAACCGCTTCTTTTTCCAGTAACCTGAAATTGGGTGTTGTTTTCCTTGTGTCTAAAATTTTTGTGTGGTATCCATTTAATTTATTGACGTATTTCCTGGTCAATGTTGCGATACCACTCATGCGTTGCATGCAATTCAATAGTAAACGTTCGCATTTTAAAATGGTATGAACTGAGGCCTGCACCTCGAAACCAACTTCACCATTTTTTATTTCATCACCGTCTTTTTTAAACGGCGTAAAAACAGAAGAAGGCTCTTTATCGAAAAAAATTTGCCGGGCTACTTCAAGGCCGGCCAGTATACCATCCTGTTTAATTTTTAAAACTGCCTTACCTTTTACATCGGCAGGTATGCAGGACAATGTAGAATGATCCCCATTTCCTATGTCTTCATTTAAAGCATCTTCAATTAAATGATGCAACTGCTCATCAAAGTTTTTCATACCGGCAAAAATAAAAAGCCTCGCGATATGTCGCGAGGCTTTGTTTAAATTGTTTATCTGATTTATTCGATAGATTGAAAACGAATGGCCTTAACGTAATCCTTATTGTCCTTGATCTTCATGAAAACCGTTGTACGATAATTGCCCGATTTTGTCTGAAGAGTTCCCACACAATATTGGCCGCCATTCTGATCCCCTTTATGCTTCACCTCAAACGATTTGACTTCGTTGTTATCAAAAAAATCTTTCAGAACAAGAACCGCCTGCGCTTTGCTATAGTTATTACTCTTATCAGGCAGGGTCAATTCAACGTTATCATCCATATACTTACCCAATTCGTTTGCCTTCCCGTCTTTAAGCGCTCCTATTACTTCATCCAGGTTTGAACTCTGGGTAGTAAATGAAAGCATCCCGATAGCTATCGGGACAAGGCCTAAAACAATTGAAAGTGTAGAAATGATTTTTTTCATATAGTATGTTTTCGTACCGGTAAGAAACGAAAAATGTGCCATAGTAACCGGATTTAAGCGAATACTAAAATAATAAAAAGAACATGCTTTTCATAGAATCACAGCCAATTCACTAAATAAAGTAGTTTTACAAACTTTAACTGGATAATTACTATTTCTAAATCATAGTTTTTTATAAAAGAAACCAGTATTATCGCGAAATTTATAAATATCTGAATGTAAATGAACAATAAAAAAGTTATCCTGATCATCATGGACGGATGGGGATTAGGAAAAGTTGCATCTGCAGATGCAATCCAACACTCCAAAACGCCTTTTGTCAGTTCTCTCTATCATCAATATCCTAACACAACTTTAACGACATGTGGAGAGGTAGTTGGCCTGCCAGAGGGACAAATGGGTAATTCAGAAGTGGGTCATCTGAATCTCGGTGCAGGACGTATCGTTTACCAGGAATT
>JBIOGV010000367.1:0-3319 GCA_044448365.1 Chitinophagales bacterium | reverse complement strand
GTTCTCATTATTAGTTTCAGAATTTTTGGTTTCGTGAGGCTCATAACCATAATGCTGGGCAACCAGTAAATTGCTTTCATAAATTTTTGAGATCACGATCTTCACTTTCGGTACACTGGTGATCTTCACTTCAATATTTTTTCCACCTTCCTTTGACAGGTAAACCGCTTTGCTATTGGTAAATGCAATATTCGCTTCCAGTTCTCCGAAGGCAACGCTGCCGTTATATTCTTCTTTCAATACCCCGCCAATTTTTCCGTGCAAACCCTGCACAATGGTGAGGGCATAACTTTTCTCCACATCAAAACCGGAGCTGCGGATAACAAAACCATTATCGGTCAATTCAGTTGTATATTTTACCGTAGGATCAAATTTTACATAGGAAGAAAGATTTTCCCCGGTCAATTGCTGGCTGGTTGTAACTGTTACCACTCCTTCCGTGCCATCATGTTCTGATTCCACATTTTGGATGGCAAGTACATATGGAGATGGAATGGATAGTGTTGAGCTGAGAATATCATTTGTGGAATTACTTCCTTCTTCAGGCTTCAGTCCTTTTTCAATAGTGATCTTCGCTTCATAATTTTTATCTTCCGTTTTATCAAGACCATTAATCCGAACCGAGATCCTATTATCAGCAGAAAGGGTTTGCAGGGCATAGTCCATTTTCTTTCCATCGATCTCAATTGCCAGTTTTTCCTTCAGGTCGGCCGGGTTGATGCGATAATTAAAATAAAGATCTACTTGGGGCACCGCAACGCGATTTTGTTCATCCTGCAGCATCCATGTTACCTGGGCATTGTCCAATGAAAGATCGGGTGTATGAAAATTTATTTCATCTGCATTATTTACTTTGTCATATTTACTGTACCGCAGCACCTCGTTCCCAAGCTTTGCCTTGTAAGAGGTAGCCGGAGACAAAGGTTTTGCCGGGGAAAAAACCAATTCATCAGGGCTTTCCCAGCGAAAACGCCCCTGGATAGAAGGTTCGAAGGAAACATATTCGGCAGAATCCCATGCATTCAATAAAGAATCTTTCATTAATGAATTGCTGAAACGGAATACAAGGTTCCCTAACACAGGAACTTCGCCCTTTGCATTGGTATAGTCCAGTTTTACAATATTCCGGTTACAGGCTGATAAAAAAAAAGCAACTGTCCCGATAGTTATCGGGATAGTTGCCAGGAAAGTTTTAATACGCATATAGTTATTAGTTATGGTAAGCTTTGAAAAATTAAGTTAAACAAATTCGGTCAGGCAAAAAATTTCACTTATCATTCTTTTTTCACAAAAGGCCTGTGCGACCTTTGGCGTGAAAAACGGAAATTAGTATTTTGAAAATAACTAAGGAGGAATGTCAAGGGTGGGCCGTGACGGGTCTGAAGAGTCCATAAAAGGATTTGAAAAAATTTGAGAGGAAAGTTAATAGTGAAAGTTCATTGCTTGCAAATTTTAGCGGATAAATATTTGTTAATGGCTCAAATCATGCCACGGCTAAAAGCCGTGGCATGATTAATCGATCATACCTTCACAAAAATTGCTTTATAGAGTTTTTCGCCAATGAATTTTATCACATTTATAATCGTGGCAACAACAAACAAAAGATATTTTTCATCCCCGGTAATTATATTTATTTTCTAAAAAAGATAAGAAGATATATCATGCCTTACTGCGACATTATTGCTTATTGCCTGATGCCAAATCATTTTCATCTCTTAATTCATTCGGACCAGAGAACGGTTTCTACCAAATCAATTGGAGGGAAAGAAAAAAATATTCTTTCGGAAGGTATAAAAAATCTTTTGAGCAGTTATACCCAGGCAATAAATAAACAAAATGGTTCAACAGGCTCATTGTTTCAACAAAATACAAAAGCAACATCCATTGTAAAAGGAAGCGAAAATTACGATTTGATCTGCTTTCATTATATTCATCAAAATCCACTGACAGCAAAGCTTGCAAAAAGAATGGAAGATTGGCCCTATTCGTCTTTCAGTGATTACTGTGGTTTTCGAAACGGAACACTTTGTCATAAAGAATCAGCTATTCAATTACTTGACCTGAATATTAAATCATTTTATAAGGATTCATATAAAATGATTGGGATAAACGACATAAAAAATATTTTGTAACGGTCCGAACCCATCCATGCCACGGTTTTAAACCGTGGCATGGATCCACGCTTCGATAGTAAACCATGGAAATCCGACTCATCAAACGAAATATCATTCGATCCATCAAATGGCTCGGCATTTCTATTGCCGGCTTCATCCTCCTATTCTTTATTTGTAACTGGATCTTTCCTTTGCCGGACAAGATCGAATATTCCACCATCATTACAGATAGTAACGGTGAAGTGATTAATGCCTACCTGACCAAAGATCAGAAATGGAGAATGAAGACGGAGTTGAATGAGATATCTCCATTGCTTCGCAAAACCATCATTGCTAAAGAAGACAAATATTTTTATTCCCATCCCGGCGTAAATCCTGTTGCTATTGCCAGAGCTTTTTTTAAAAATATCTTCAGAATGAAAACAACCTCCGGCGCCAGTACGATCACCATGCAGGTGGCAAGAGCTTTGGAACACCGGAAAAGAAATATCGGGAACAAGATCATTGAACTATTCAGGGCCTTCCAGCTGGAATTAAAGTACAGCAAGAGTGAGATCCTTCAAATGTATCTGAATCTTGTTCCTTATGGTGGAAATATAGAAGGAGTCAAATCCGCTTCCATTCTTTATTTCAATAAAAACCCGGATCATTTATCATTAGCAGAGATCACCGCTTTATCAATTATTCCCAATCGACCTTCATCGCTGGTGATGGGGAAAAAAAATAACCTCATCGTACAGGAAAGAAATAAATGGCTTCGAAAGTTCGCCGATGAAAAAATATTCACTCAAAAAGAAATTGAAGACGCCCTTGCCGAACCGTTGACCGCTTCAAGAGGAACAGTGCCCCATTATCTTCCGCATCTTTCTTACAAATTAAAACGGAATGGAAATGATATCATCCGCACCAATATTATCATGAATACCCAGATGAAAACTGAAAAGTTAGTGGAAGATCATGTAAGAACGCTGCGATTAAAAAATATTAAGAATGCTGCAGTAATTGTAATTGACAACAAAACGCATAAAGTGATCACTTATGTTGGTTCATCCGATTTTTATGATACAACCGATGGCGGGCAGGTGAATGGTGCGGCCGCGGTCCGCGAACCCGGCAGTACATTAAAACCATTGTTATATGGCTTATGTATTGATGCGGGTTTGGAAACTCCAAAAATGGTAGTTACGGATGTGGGAGTAAACTAT
>JBIOGV010000366.1:0-3323 GCA_044448365.1 Chitinophagales bacterium | reverse complement strand
GGTGTATTTGTATAATTGATTGATGACGACATTGGCAATGGCATCACGCCTGAGATCGATTACTATTCTTGTGCCTTCTTTATTATTCGATTCGTTATTTACATGTGCAATTCCCTCGATCACTTTTTCATTCACCAACTCACCGATGCGGTTTGTCAATGCATCACGATTTACCTGGTAAGGCACATCGGTGATGATGATCTGTTCCCGGCCACTGGCTTTTGTATCTATATGCAATTTCCCACGAACCACTACCCTGCCGCGGCCAAAATGCATTGCAGCCCTCACTCCTTCCATTCCATAAATAATTCCACCCGTTGGAAAATCGGGAGCCTTCACATGTTTCATCAATTCTTCGATCGTAATATCTCTTTTATCAATAAAAGCGATACAACCATCAATTGCCTCACTTAAATTATGAGGCATCATATTGGTGGCCATCCCGACAGCTATTCCACTCGAACCATTGATGAGTAGTTGCGGAATTCTTGTTGGTAAAATAGATGGTTCTTTTTCTGAATCATCAAAATTCAATTGAAAATCCACTGTTTCCTTATCAATATCATGGAGCATGTGCTCGGCAAGCCTTTCCAGTCTTGCTTCCGTATATCGCATTGCCGCAGGACTGTCCCCATCCTGGTTACCAAAATTTCCCTGGCCATCTACAAGAGTATAGCGCATACTCCATTCCTGTGCCATTCGAACCAGGGCATCATATACTGCAGTATCACCATGCGGATGATATTTACCCAATACCTCCCCTACTATGCGTGCAGATTTTTTATAAGGCTTATTGTAATTAAGGCCAAGTTCATTCATCGCAAACAAAATGCGGCGATGAACGGGCTTTAATCCATCTCTTACATCCGGCAAGGCACGACCCACAATTACCGACATTGAATAATCAATGTAGGCGGTTTTCATTTGCTCTTCAATATTGATCGGGATAATTCGATTCTGATCGTTTGTTTCCTGGGGCGTTAAATTATCTTCCATGCTTATTTGTTGCTCAAATTTTGTTTTTGAAACCAGCTGAATGCCCCGGTTGAGTCGCGATAATTATCGTGATTGTGACGTATTCTGTCCGCCGTCCGGAGCCTTGATCAAGCCGTTTTTTTAAGGTTCGCAAATGTACTTTTTTATATACTCATAACCTGATGAAATCAGTTGTTTTTTGATCCATTTTTCCACTACCAGTATTCTTAAAATTTGTGATTACAACAGTTTTATAACAAGGCTTTTACACTACACGGCATAAAATTTTCGTTTTTTTACATTCGAAACAACGAACATGTCTTCTTATCGATTACTTCGCAGCAATAATGAGTCGGGTCCGTATTCCCTGAATGATCTTTTGACCCTCGGATTAAAACCTTATGATCTTATCTGGATAGAAGGACGCAGTGCAGCATGGCGCTATCCAAGTGAAGTTTCAGAACTAAAAGAATACGCTCCTGTTGTTGAAGAACAACCTTATGATCGGTTTTTTAAGAAACCTTCCGAAAGTGAAAATCTCGTAAAAGAAAAAACACATTCTTTAAATAGTGAACCGGTTCTACTGCAAAAAAAAATAAATGAAGATCCTGCAAAAGCAGAACCGGTCCAGGAGATCATGGGTCCCGAAAAAGTATTACCAAAGATCAAAAAAAATATTCCTGAAATCCGGGATCCTGCTCACCAGGCATATCAACCTCAGCCCAACAAGAAGGTCTTTGTTTCTTTGCCTGAAACAAATGGATTTGATCCTTACTCAAATACATACCAGGAAGAAAAATACGAACAATACTTACCCAAACCGAAACCGATACCGCAACAGCCTGTGCGGGCAGAAGAAAAATCATACTCACCGATCAATATACAGGAGTCAGGAGAAAGTAAATTAGAAACCAAGTACACCCAATCTCTTGATGACATCAAAGAAATGTACGTCAATACACTTGTTCAGAGAAAAACAAAGAACAGAAGGAAAGAAATCGTTAAGAGATATGTAAAACCGGCGCTCCTTCCACTATTGTTAGTCATTGCCGGTGTTGCCATTGGTTATTTCATTACCAGCAAAAAAAATTCCTTGCAGGTTGCTCAATCGGTTTCTAAAGTTATTTCCCCACAAACAATTCCCGAACAAAAAAGTGAAGATCCCCTTGATCAAAACAATTTACAGCCTGGCCAAAAACAAAATTCAGTTTCGTCAACCGATAGTAAAATTGATAAGCCCATAATACCCGCTGAAGAAAAACACGTAGAAGAAAAAACAGGGACATCACAGGAAAGGGATCAGCAAAAAAAGACGACCCAGCCTCAAAAGGGAAACAATTCTATTGCAGCAGTTTCAAAAACCATTGTCAAGCCGGTAAAAGAAAAAGAAACGTTTATTCCGTCAAATGAAACCTCTGCTGTTCCAAAAAAAGATATAGAAGTTGATCCAACTACCGGGGAAAGAAAAAGCGTTGTCCGGGATAACAATGATGCAGCCACCGTAACAAACAATGTAAAAACGAATACCGAACGTTTGACGAAAAAGAATAATCCCGAACCTACATTCCTTGAAGATGGACATAAAGACATTCATGATCTCATCTCTGTAAAAAGTAATAATTATATCCGCGGAACCTTTGGAGGAATCAGGGGACTTGAATTGACTGTTTACAACAATTCCAATTATTTAATTGATGAAGTAAGTGTGGAATTACAGATCATGAAGCCCAGTGAAGAACCTCTGCGCACGGATATCATAACGTTCAGGAATATTTCTGCCAATGGAACTGTTACGGTAAAGATTCCCGATAGCCAGCGTGGCATAAGAGTGGATTACCGCATTACCAATATTGAATCCAAACAATGGCAAAAAAGCACGGCGGGATTATAAAGAACTTTAATTTCGAAAAGATTTCTCCGTTCTAATGATTTAGCACAAATTTCTCTGCCCCCCATCGATCATCGGTTGTAATATATTTTATAAGAAATGTTGCATTTGGATAAGCGCTGAGATTTGCTGTCCATTTATTCTGTTTTTCACCCGTTTCAAGACGCAGCAAGATCTTGCCCGTAAAGTCTGCAATAAAAATCTCTTTGAGGTGATCTTTACTTTCAATAGTGATAGTTCCCTGCACAGGATTTGGAGAAATCACTATATTCCCAATGTTCGCGGGAATATTTTGGGAAATTTCAACCGCTGCCTGTTCATTACAGCCATTCACAACCACCATTTCTTTAATAATTCTTTCCAACAGGGAATTCAGAAACTGCACATTGAAAACATTCGTGGCAGGTTTACCATTAAAAAAATCTGCTTCGCTGTCATCGGTAAGAAAAACATAAGTTCC
>JBIOGV010000365.1:0-3324 GCA_044448365.1 Chitinophagales bacterium | reverse complement strand
CTGGTCACGGTTGTTCCAAGAAAAATTAAATTATCATCTTTTGTTGTATCCTTGTAAACAGGCAGAGATTCTCCTGTGAGTATAGATTCGTTTACTGAAAAATCATTTGAGTGAACAATTTTTCCATCTGCAGAAATAGCGGTTCCTTCTTCCACCATCAGACTATCACCTACTACCAATTCTTCACTTTTTATTTCAACTACTTCGCCATTGCGGATAACCTTACAAGTAGGTTGGGTAAAGTATTTCAATTTTTCGAGGGCATTCCGGCTTCTCGAATCCTGGTATAAAGAAATCGCTGAGACTAGCGCAATGGCGGAAGCAAGGAAAATACCATCCCCTGTTTTTCCGCTTATAAAATAAATGGAAGATGCGACCAATAATAAAATAACCATCGGCTCTCTTGCAAGACTTTTGATGGCATCAAAAAATCTATTCTCTTTTTTATACACTAATCTGTTGTGTCCATATTTATTTCTTGCATCAAGTACCTGCGCCTCGGTTAATCCCTTTATGTAAAAATCATTGGCAGGCATGAAGAATGATGATTGTGTTTAGTACAGGTTCATGTTTTTCGGGAACGTTTTTTAATTTTCAAAGACTTTTATTTTGGTTACTATTAATTTAACCTGCGATGGAGATTTGGTCGCCCGAATAAAAGGGGAAAAACAATTCAAATATAAATATAATCGGTATATCAATCTTTTGGAAAGTATATGATTCAAGTACAAATTACATCAGCAATAGCGCGGATTTCTTTTGTCTTTTTCATTGTAGTACTATTTTACTTTTACACAAAATTGTCAACTAAGGTATAGCGTATTTATATAAGAAATCTTATCCTTTTTTCTTTTTTAACTGGAAGGTGCGGGAAAGATTGAATCCAAACTGGATGTCGCCCTTAGCCCAGTTATTTGTTGTTTCAGTAAGGAAAATTCTCTCATTCATTCCAATGGCATTCGTAAAATGCAACTGAAAAACATGTCCGCCTGTTTCAATATCAAATCCAACGGAAAAGGGATTGTGGGTGCCGTCAAATTTGTTTGGATTTACCCGGTAATAGTAATCAAAATTTAAAGAGATCCTTTTGCTAAGCTTGAAGCGCCCACCCACGCCAACAGCATACAAATCACTGGGATCATTAGTGGTAGCCACCAGGTTACGATGTAGCAAGGTTGGCGAAATTTGTAGGGTTAATCCGTTGGTAAGTTTGCTGCCGATGATCAATTGGCCATAGTGTGCCATCCGCGAGGTAAAATAATTTTTTCTTGTTGGATCGGCCCATTTCAATGTCTGAACGGTACTGCCCGCCACAGCGAGCAATGAAAATGGAAGAGATCCCGGACCGGTTGCCTGGTGAATGATCCTGTATTTCAGAAATCCATCGAATTCTTTTTTATTCGTGCTTCTCCCGATGCCAAGCATGAAATTTTTGGTGATGCCGAAATCAAAACCCATGCGCATAGTTGCTTGGTCAAGACCAAAAAATTGATAACCGCCTTGGTTCACATTTCCAAAACGGTGAAGGATCCGGAAATCCATAGTACCGGGCTTCAGCATTTCCGTGCTATGACTCATGATCACCCTAGTAGATTTGAATGCATAGTCAATGTATTCTTTTTTGGGTTTGTTGTCGGTAACAAGTTTTAACAGATCCTGGTCCTGTGCAAATAGACTGTTGAAAAGAAACGTGGGGATCAGAATAAATAAAAAAAGTCTTGTGGCTTTCATATAGACAGTTTTATTCTAGTTTTTTAATGGCTCAAGGCTGCAATCAACTGCTATATCCACAGTGTTTGATATTTTATCACTTACCAGTGATGGGATACTGATATTGTAATCGGATAACAGAACTGTGAAGAGGGCATTTGAAAGAATCTTCCCATCCTTGATAACAAGGGTACCTGCTGATTCTACATCTTTCGTCTCACCGTGTATTTGCAATTTCCCTTTTACTTTAGCAGCATATGTTCCGTCCTTTGTATAATTGATCTCATTGTTGTTGATGATTTGCCCTCTGAATTCTGACCTTGGAAATTTGCTGCTTTCAACATAATTTTCATTAAAGTGTTCCTGCATTAAGGCCCTGTCAAACTCAAATCCCTTCATCAACACGGCAAACTGCATATTCCCCGTTTTCGTATCAAGCACACAGGTGATGCTTTTGTTGGTTGCTTCAACTTTTTCCAAAGGAGATTTTGTACACCTGAAAAATATCT
Organism: Chitinophagales bacterium; assembly: GCA_044448365.1. Classification (GTDB taxonomy): domain Bacteria; phylum Bacteroidota; class Bacteroidia; order Chitinophagales; family Chitinophagaceae; genus VBAU01. Next base: position 1,105 of record JBIOGV010000365.1, on the reverse strand, counting down.
TACCAGTTTTCGTGAAATATTTGTCTTGTGCATTTGAAACTAAAAAAGTGAATGCCAGCAGGGATAAAAAAAAAGTGTTTTTCATTTGTGAATATTTGTTGATTAGCGAATACTATTTTTTAACTACACACCGGTTTAATATTACGTCTGAGCCCAATAGTTCATCGGCATTAAACCCGGTACATGCTCCTTTGATCGTCACCCGGTCCCCCGATTTTAGAGAAAACACAGTTTGCTGATGAACAGAGTCCATACAGCAGCGTACGGAGGACATGCTGCTGTCTTCACCTAATACTAATGTGTAATATCCTTTTTCATCTTTGTTAATTTCACTCACCTTGCCGCTTACCGCAATGATTTTGTCAAGAAATTTTTCGTTCGAAAGCTTTTCGTTTGTTTCAAATGATTTGATCAGGTTAGAACTCGTTATTTCCAGATCTGCCTTTGCATAAGCGAGGTCTGTATTTTTTCTTGTGTATTGTTTATAACCATACCAGCTTGTTCCAGCGATCATTATTAGGAGAGCTAAAGTAATTTTTTGTTTCGTTTTCATACCTTCTAATTATTCTGCATTCCTGCAATGATCCATATTTTCACTTTTTTGATATCACAACTGGTCAATTTATTTCCACCCTGTGGCATGGCTATGTATCCCGGGTCATGATTAATGCTTCCATATAATTTTCCGTTTGCAGCATAAGTGTTTACACTGTTGTAATTATCTAATATTATATTGCCACCTGCCGCAGCTGTTCCACTATGGCAAGCTATGCAGGAGTTATTTTGTAGAATATTTTTTATTGTAACAGAGTAAGTGATATTAGTCGTATCACAGGTTGCAGCTGTCGGGTATAATAATGATTCAGTGTCGTAGTAGCAACTATTTAAGCTGAACAAGAAGATAGCGGCAACAAATAACGAGAAGATAATTTTTTTCATTGCGTCAATTGTTAGGTGTTCCCATATTTATCCATTTTTGTATTTGTGTTAATTCACAGGTTGACAGTGTCCCTCCAACAGGCATTGCAAAGTAGCCAGCGCTATGGCTGACCGATCCCCATAATTTTCCATTTGTTGCCTGTGCCTTTACAGCTGCATAGCTGCT
>JBIOGV010000364.1:0-3332 GCA_044448365.1 Chitinophagales bacterium | reverse complement strand
GAATTGTAGCAGGCATGAGTGATGCAACGATCGTTGTTGAATCAGGCATCAAAGGTGGAAGCATGGTAACAGCAGAACTGGCGAATGGATATAACAAAGATGTATTTGCCTTTCCGGGAAAAGTAACGGATAACAAAAGTGTGGGATGCAATTATTTGATCAAAGCTAACAAGGCCATGCTGCTTACGGATGCGCAACAACTGATCGAGATCATGGGATGGGAAGAGAGAAGTCGGAAGTCAGAAGTAAGAAGTCAGAAAGAAATATTCATTGAATTGAGTAAGGATGAAAAAATAATTATTGATATTCTGAATGAAAAAGAAACCGCGCATATTGATGAAATCAATTTACGAAGCGGTTTAAGCAGCAGCGCTATTGCAGCAGCTATATTAAATTTAGAACTGCAAAATGTGGTGAATGGCCTGCCGGGAAAAATGTATAAGCTATCTTAGAATTCCTGCAAATTATCCTTCAAATCCTGTAAACTGTACATTCAGGCTGCGCATAGATGAGTGCATTCATTAGATTGGATGGCATGCAATCAGTCTTTTTCGTAACTTCTATTGATAATTTCAAAACTTAACTGTCTCAATGAGATCCTCAGTAGGTATATCATTGATATTTATTCAGCTTTTTCTTTGCAACATTTGTTTTGCTCAAGGCAAAAATATTGACAGTTTGAAAAAAGTATTGCCCACCCTCAAGGACACGTCAAGGATAGACTGTTTGAGCGAAATGGCTATCTACTATTTGACAAGTCCGCAAGGAGAAGATTCATCAAATTATTATATCAGCATAGAATACGAAGAATCAAAAAAAATAAATTACCTGCACGGACTCGCAATAGCCTATGTACAAAAAGCTGCGTTTGCCAATCATTTTGACAAAGATTTTACCAAAATGGAACAAATGGCCCGTGAAGCGATACGGTGGTTCAATTTCACAGGCAATAAGAAAAACATAGCCATTGCCTATTGGCAAATAGGTTTTGCACTCATTTCACTTGGTAAATATGACGAAGCTCTGTTCAATTTAAAAATGTGTTACGATTGGGCTAAGAAAACAGGCGAAGAGTTTTGGATTACTACCAGTTTGGAAATGATGACGAACATTTATGAAGAGAGAGGGGAATATGACAAATTATTCCAGGTACAACAAGAACTTATTCGCCAGGACCGGGCCTTAGGAGAAAACGGAGATTATACCGAACATGAGCTTTGGGTGATGGGTCTTATGTATAGGTTATTGGAAGAATATCCCACAGCTTTACCCTATTGGCGTAAACTTTTCTCAGGTCCTAAGAATGAAAATCTTTGGAAGGGGAACCTGATGAGTTACGCTGAATTATTAACCCTGGCCAACCAACCTGATTCTGCTTCGTTTTATTACAACCTGTATGATTCAGCCAAAGCTGATTGGAAAGACTTGCGGAATTTTCTGGTAAGCAAAGGAGAGTATTTTCTTTTTCTGAAACAATACAAAACAGCATTGCCTTATTTTGAGAAAAGTTTGCTCTATCATCGCGAGGCACACGACGATTTCGAGATAAAACGAACTTTACTGGATATAGCTAAAGCTTATGCGGCCCTGCAAAATGATGATTCAGCTATTCAATACGCAAGGGAAGGACTAAGGATGGCGCTTCAAACAAAGTCCAGGCCCTTTATACGGGATGCATTCGAGATTCTTTATACTGTTTATGACCGTTTACACAGGGCCGACAGTGCTTTCTATTACTATCGCAATTATATGGATATGAAGGAAGCGGTAATGAATGATCAAACGAAAGGTAAAATTGCTGCCTATAAATATGAGCATAGAATCGAATTACTTGATAAAGATAACCTGGTCAAAAAGCAACAGTTGCAAAAAGAAAAAACCAACCGGAACATCTTAATTGCAGGATTGATAATAAGTTTATTGCTTGCAACTTTTTTAATAAGAAATATTCAATTAAAAAGAAGAAAAGACCAGTTTCAGCATTTGATGACAGAAGCAAATTCACAATTGGAGAACAGGCGAAAAGAACAACAACTTGTTGAAATGCAGCAACAAAAAACCGAACTCGAAATGCAGGCCCTCAGGGCTCAAATGAATCCGCATTTTATCTTCAATTCTCTCAATTCCATCAACATGTTTATCCTGGAAAATAATAAACTGCAGGCATCAGAATATCTTTCTAAATTTTCCAGGCTAGTGCGATTGATCCTTCAAAATTCACAGGAAGCATTTATTCCTTTGGAAAAAGAATTGGAAGCACTTCAGTTATATCTTGAACTTGAATCTCTGAGATTTGAAAATAAGTTCGAATATAAAATTTCTGTAGATGATGACGTTGATACCACTATGCTGAAAGTGCCACCACTCATCATTCAACCTTATGCAGAAAATGCAATCTGGCATGGCTTGATGCACAAAAAAGAAAAAGGACATTTAGAGATTGAGTTATACATGGACGAAGAGATTTTGTATTGCAAAATTACGGATGATGGTATTGGAAGAAGACAGGCAGCAGAACTAAAAAGCAAATCTACTCTAGCACATAAGTCAATGGGAATGCGCATTACGGCAAGTCGTATTGCTATGATGCAACAACAAAACCAATCAGGTACTTCTATTAAAGTAAAAGATCTTGTGCTGGCAGATGGGAGTGATGGAGGTACCGAGGTGTTACTTGAAATTCCAGTAATGCAGTAATGTCTAAGAGCCATGCTGAGATATTTATGATAAACTTGAAAAGATAGAGGTTACAGTTAGGTGAAAAAAAATAACATTAAATAGTATACCCTTCAATAAATAACTACTAACTATCTTATGACTCCAAAACAATTGCTCAGTTTGATCGCTTTATCGGTGTTGCCCGTGTTCATGTTGCAGTTTGCATTTGCTCAAGACAGAGTAATTAGCGGTAAGGTAATTGACAGCAAAGACAGATCCGCTTTAACCAATGTTTCGGTAATTGCAAAAGGCACGCAGACAGGGACACAAACGGATAGCATGGGTAATTTCCGTCTTACTGTTCCTTTATCTGTCAGAACATTGACAATCTCCGCCATAGGATTTGCACCACAGGACGTTGATATAAGCACATTGAATTATGTAGAAGTTGCATTAATAAGCACTGCTTCATCCCTGGATGAAGTAGTTGTAATTGGATATGGTACAGCAAAGAAAAAAGATATTACAGGTGCGGTAGCATCTGTTTCCGAAAAAGATTTTAATAACGGGATTTTCGCATCACCTGATAAATTGATCCAGGGTAAAGTGTCCGGGGTGCAGATAATATATAACAATGGCCAGCCGGGGGGCGCTGCATCTATAAAGGTCAGGGG
>JBIOGV010000363.1:0-3351 GCA_044448365.1 Chitinophagales bacterium | reverse complement strand
GGGTTTTTATGTCGCTCCATTACCGAATGGTTTGATGATGAAAGTAAAACATCCATTCCGCGAATCATTGCTTTTCTTTTTCAGAAGAAATAAAATGTAAGAAATATCTCTGAAAAATCTGTCTATATTATTTGATGATACTTCTTATTTTATTTGCGTGCATTATCAATTCCAGAAGGTAATCATAATTTTCTTTCTCTAAACAACTTTTGAATTTTCTTAATTGGGCAATATGTTCATTTAAAACATCAAGCACATTTTCCTTATTCTGCATAAAGATCGGCACCCACATAGAAGGATTGCTTTTTGCAAGTCGAACTGTACTTTCAAAGCCAGCACTGGCTAATTCAAAAATAGCTTCTTCTTCTTTTTCTTTTTCAAGTACCGTGTTTGCCAGGGCGAATGAAGTGATATGCGAAATATGACTTACATAAGCAGCATGAAGATCATGCGCCTCAGCATCCATTTCAAGTAGCCTCATGCCGATCTTGACAAACATATTTTTCGTCCACTGCAAAGCATCGTCGTCAGAATCCTTTGCATTGCAAATCACTACGGCTACTCTTTCAAAAGCGCCTTTCACTGCGGCCTGCGGGCCATTGTATTCTGTTCCCCACATAGGATGTGCGGCCACATAGCGTCCGCGTTTGGGATGTTTTTTTACACATTCAATCAACTGAGATTTTGTCGAGCCCAGATCGATGACTATCTGGTTATTGATCTTATCTAAGACCCGGGGCAACAAGGTTACAATGCTGTCCACAGGAATTGCGAGAATAATTACATCTGATTGTGCAATGGCTTCGTCAAGAGATAGTATCTCATCCACTAATTCTAATTCCAGTGCTTTTTGAGCATGAAATTCATTTGCCTCCACGCCGGTCAGTCTCGAAGAAATTTTTTTTTCATGAAGTTGGAGCGCCAAGGAACCGCCAATGAGTCCAACTCCTACTATCGTTACTTTTTTTCTTTCCATAAAATAATTATTATTTAATAATTATTAATTATTCTTTTTTTCGCTTCCTCAATTTTGTCCTCAATTGCGCAGAGACTTACCCTGATATGTTTTTTACCTGCATTTCCAAAAATTCCTCCCGGTGTAATAAAAACAAATGAACTATACAGGACATGGTCAGAACAATCATAGCAATCTTTAAAGCGTTGGTTAATTTTTGCCCATACAAACAGGCCAGCCTGGTTTTTTGAATATTTGCAATTCAAAACATCCAGCAATTGAAAAACTTTTTCTCTTCTTTTTCTGTAAACAGAATTTACCTGATCATACCAATCCTGTTCTAATGACAAAGCTTTGGCAGCAGCTAACTGAACCGGCAAAAACATACCGCTATCCATATTCGATTTAAATTTTAAAACCTCATCAATTCTTTCTTTTGCTCCGCAAAGCATGCCGACTCTCCATCCGGCCATATTATGCGATTTACTCAGGGAGTTCAATTCAATCACACAATCCCTGGAGTCCTCAATAGCCAAAATACTCATTGGATGTTCATTCAGAATAAAACTGTAAGGATTATCATGAATAACCAGGATATTATTTCTCTTGCCAAAAGCGACAAGCTTCTCAAATAATTCTTTGGTGGGTAGTTGCCCCGTTGGCATTTGAGGATAATTGACAAAAATTCCCCTGACTTTTTGAGAAGAAGTCTGAATAGTTGTCTGAAGTTTATCAAAATCGGGCTGGTAATTATTTTCCTCCAGCAAGTCATAGTAAACAGGTGTTGCCCCTGATAATTTTACAGCACTTGAGTAAGTAGGATAACCGGGATTCGGAACCAGCACAGCAAGACCTTCTTCAAAATAAGTCATGCAAATATGCATGATGCCTTCTTTGCTGCCTATCAATGGTAAAATTTCTGTATCAGGATTTAATTGAACCAAATACCATTTCTTATACCATTCACCAATGGCCTTTCGAAGTATTGGGGAGCCTTTGTAAGATTGATAAGCATGCACATTGGGTTTTGCACTTTCTTCCTGTAAAACTCTTATCACATCAGGGTGTGGCGGCAGGTCAGGACTGCCAATGCCAAGATTAATGACATTCCTACCCTGTTTATTCAGTTCATCTATTTCTCTCAGTTTTTGAGAAAAATAGTATTCCCCAATGCCGTCAAGTCGTTTTGCAAGTTGCATAAGTAGTTACTTAAAAATACAAGAACCAAATCTCAAAAACCAAATAAAATAAAAACCAAAATATCTACGCCCATATTTATTTTGAATATTGAAATTTATTTGTGATTTGTTTTTTGATTTTTGAAATTTATTTAGAACTATTTCCATTCTCCCCTTTTATACACACCATATATTTTTAAGTGTTCGGTAAGTGGCTTTATGTCTTCGATCACCTTTTCAAACTGGTGGATATCCTGAAATTCCATATCCACATGAAAACTGTATTTGAAATCGGTATCGGGAATTGGAAAACTCTGAAGCTTGCTTAAGTTGATCCCATCTTCGGCAATCTTTGTCAGTACCTTTGCCAGGCTACCCCTTGAATGATCAGTATAAAAACTTACTGATGCTTTATCCGCTCCGTTAATTTTTGGAGCCTCCTCTTCTTTCTTCAGCATTAAAAACCTTGTATAATTATTCTTGAGAGTATGAATATTTGGAGCAATAATTTCCAGGTTGAATAATTCAGATGCCAGCTTACTGGCAATAGCCGCAATGTGCCTGCTTTTATGCTGATGAATATGTTTTGCGCTTAAGGCAGTGTCCTCAGTTTCCACAAGCTTCCAATCATGTTTATCCAGGAATTCAAAACACTGCTGAATAGCCATCGGGTGAGAATGTACTTCCCGGATATCATCCAGCCTTACGCCGGGATTTACCAATAAATTTTGCCTGATCTGCAAATACAATTCACCTGAAATGAGCAGGCTGCTTCGTTGCAGTAAATTATAATTAGCTAAAATGCTACCCGCAATTGAATTTTCAATAGCCATCACGCCACCATCCGTTTCTTTTTTATTTGAAGCAAGTTTTACAACTTCCTTGAATGTAGCACAGGGAATTACCTGCACATTTTTTCCGAAAAACTGTAGCGCAGCCATTTGATGAAAGCTGCCTTCATACCCTTGTATTGATACTTTCGTTGTCATATTAAAACAGAAATCCCGGCTTTTGACCGGGACTCTTATGTTGATTTTCGTTCGATAGCTATTTAACTTTCAACAAAAGCATTCCCGGCTTCCGGCTAAAGAAGTAATAAAAATAAAACCAACGGTATGCGTTTGCAATTGTCATAGGTCAAAAATAGCATTCCATTTTAAACAAAAAAATTTATTAAGCGGTTTTTTTTGAATGGCGCACGGAATCGGCCTCATTCAT
>JBIOGV010000362.1:0-3358 GCA_044448365.1 Chitinophagales bacterium | reverse complement strand
ATTACTTTACTACATGCTTTTGCAGATAGCGGGGAGGTAAAAATCCTTGCAACCATTGCCAGCACAAAATATGAAGGTGTTGCCTGCGTGATGAATGTATTCAATACTTATTTCAACAGACCCGATATTCCGATTGGTATTCCCGGGGGGAATGCTGTAACACTGAGGGACTGGCAGCACTGGACCGATACATTGATCGCCAATTATCCTCATAAAATAAAATCAAATGCTGAAGCATTCGATGCAGTAGAATTGTATAGAAAAATATTAGCAAAACAACCTGATCATAGCGTAACCATTGTTACAACCGGTTTTTTTACAAATGTCTCAAACCTCCTGCAATCTAAGGCCGACAGCTTTTCATTACTTGATGGAAAGGAATTGATAAAACATAAAGTAAAACAGCTGGTGAGCATGGCCGGGAGATTTCCTTCGGGGAAAGAATTCAATGTTGACCAGGATGCTGCAGCTTCGCAAAATGTTTTTTCAAACTGGCCGACAAATATTTTATTGAGTGGGTTTGAGATCGGGCAAAAAATAAAAACGGGTCTGCCATTGATTCATAATGCTGCTATTCACAACAGCCCGGTGAAAACTGTTTTTAGCATTTGCATTCCCAAAGCGGCGGAAGACAGCGCCGGCAGAATGAGCTGGGATGAAACGGCTGTGTTTGTTGCTGTAAAAGGGTTTGAGCCATTCTATCATTTGGAGTATGGACATATGGAAGTGGCGGCTGATGGCAGTGATACATGGAGTAATGAAGGAAAACAACAGGCACATTTGATAGAGACAGTTTTACCGGAGGTTGTACAATCGTATATCAACAAATTGATGATGCATCAACCAGTAAAGAAATAAAGTCCAAGATAAGAGTGAATGCCAGGATTATTACTTCAAATTTTGCTCGGTTTTCTTTTTTGTTATTAACTTTCAATTGTTATTAAAAAAATGGCAAATAAGGACTTTAATATAAAAATTAATCACCTGTTATTAGTATGGGCAAGAGAAAGCGTTCGAATCGCACCAGCTTATGCAGCTCAAGAACTCAAAATGACTGAAGAAGAAATAAAAAAACTAGAAGAAGGTACTCTAATTCCAACCTATAATCAATTACTAGAATTTTCAAAACTATATGGAAAACCCATTGGTGCATTTCTTTTGAATATGGTTCCGGAAGAAAAGCCATTACCAAAGGACTATCGGACGGTACAATCTCAAGAAGTAAATGAACTTCATGATAAAACTTTATTATCGATTCGTCGAGTAAGAGGCTTGGTTGAAGATGCGATTGAATTAAGAAAGGAAATGGGAGTTATTCTTCCAAAATGGGATTATGCTTCTTCGTTGAATGAGAACGTCGAAGAAGTCGCGATAAACTTTCGAAAACTTTTTAATCTTTTGGAATTTAATAAGATTGAGAATGAGAATAATGCTCTAGATTATTTAATAACTCAATTTGAAAATAGCGGGATATTAGTTTTCCAGACATCCCTTACTCAGGATGAGGTTCGGGGATTTTCACTTACAGATGAAGCTGTTCCCGTCATAGTAATACGACGAGCAGATAGACAGACAGCTAAACCCTTTACCATTTTCCATGAATTAGGGCATATCTTATTACATGATGGTGGCATTTGCAATTTCAAGGAAAAAGGAATAGCTGCAAAGGTTGAAAAGTGGTGTAATCAGCTTGCTGCTTCAATTTTAATCCCGTTAGAAAATTTACTTATTGAAGACATGGTTCAATTTCAAAAACGATCAGGAAATAAATATTGGCAATTAATGACGCTAACCAGACTTGGGCAAAAATATCATGTTGGACCTGAAGTCGTATTGAGAAGACTCTATAATGCTAATCTCACTACAAAAGAATTTTATGAAGAGAAACACGAAAAGTGGAATAGTGGATTCTTGGGCGGTCGAGGCGGTGGTAAGCCAAGAGATAGAATAAAGGAACAAATAAAAGAAAAAGGTAAAAATTTCACAAGACTTGCATTGGAGGCCTTAGATAAACAAAAGATTTCCATAAAAGATTTTGCAGACTATATGGATGTCAAAATTGATCAAATCAATAAGATTCCTACTTATCTATAATGCAAACAGTCTTAAAATATGGTGACACTTATTGCGTTGATATGGGAATTCTTATTAAACTTGATTTTGAATTTTCAAAGAAAAGAAAGGCTTTTAAGGCTATTTGGGACGAAATAGAATTAATGGTGGAACAAGGTGAAATGTTTAGTTGTGAATTTCTCGATGACGAAGTAAATCGTTATACAGGTGTACATACTTTTATCCAAGAGTGGCTTAAAGACCGTAAGGATAAATTTCTTATTTCAAATGATCTACCAATATTGATAGCTGCTTCACAGGTAATCAATGAAAACTTGAATACTGGTTTTCTGAAAAAGAAAAATTGGGAATCTGGGCAGAATGAATCTGATCCCTACCTAATTGCTTTGGGGATGGTACTTGGTTGCAAGATAATTACTACCGAGTCAAAAGATAAATCAAATAAAATTCCTCAAGTAGCTAAAAAATATGGTGTTACTAGTATTGATCTATATGAATTCTTTGACGAAAGAGGATTGAAGATGATGAAATCGATGTCTTAATTCTTATCCGTACTGTCTGAAGATACAAACTTCGGTTTCTTTTGCGGTGGAATAACGAGCCTGGGACTGATATCAGGCAGGATGTTTTTTAATTTATCTGCTTTGTACACATTGGTATCAATGAACCACCAGTTCTTTCCATTGTCAGGCGAAATAACGATCATAGAAGTTTCCGCAGTTAATTCCCCCAGCAATGTTTTTATGGTTGTGCTTTCAGGTAATACGGCTTGCAGTTGATCTTTGTAACTGACGATCTCGCCGGGAGTTCCGATCCAGTATCTTTTGAAACTTACTCCAAATAACTTCATCGCATCATATGCAGAATCCATATTGTTTTTCATTTTTTCTTTTCCACCTGCAAAGGCTATGATATTGGGATGCATATATTTTACGAAGGTGTTGAAGTCGTTTTTCATGAAAGCTGATGCCATATCCATGGCCTGCACTTTGATCGTGGTAGACAGATTTTGTCCATCAGCAGATGGGATAAAGTGAAGAAGAGTGATCGCAAAGAAAAAAACTTTTATCATTTTTTTTATCATAGGTCTCTTTTGTTATTAACTCTGAAACAAATCAGCCAAATAATGGCTGTAAGGATAATAGTGTAGAAAATATGTGCATTGATAGCTGCCAGGGCTTTGTCATAAGATTCCTTGTCAAACTTTCCAAGAAATGCCGGGACCGGAATCAGGCGATCAGAAATTTCCAGCGGAAGGAATCTGCCGATATCATTTGCATAATTT
>JBIOGV010000361.1:0-3366 GCA_044448365.1 Chitinophagales bacterium | reverse complement strand
TGGAAGTGGGTGCTCTTATTTTGATACCATTTTGCTATTGGTTAATCCTGCTACTAACCTTTAAATATCGAATTATGCCATTCGATAAACTTTTTATCTGGTCTGTCTTTTTCTCTATGAGGCAAATTAAAAAGTTCATTCCCATGAAATTTATAATATTCCCTTCCATTGTCAAATTCTTCTTTTATTTTTTTACTTACTTCTACTCTTAAATCTTTTGTGATAGTTACATATCCGCCATCAAAAAGTTTATGAATGTCAGATCGAAGTAATAAGGCATTTGAAATAAAATGAGGACCGGATTCGGCATACTTTTTAATATGTGCAGCCTCAAGTACTGGTAAAGTTCTCTCACCAGATATTGCACATCTCCTATTATAAGCATCAGTTACCAGAACCCTAAAAGCTCCTTGTCCAAGTCTTACTTTTGTTAAGACAGATTTCCCATATTGAGGAGAAGGTTCTTCTAACATCAATTGGCTCTTTTCACCTTCAGATGTATCTGTCAAATAATCTTTCAATAAGAATTCTATTTTATTCCAAAGCTCTAATCCGATAGTGGTTGTTGTATCATACGATTTTCCCTGAACAATATTTCTGCTCCAATCAGCTGGCACATCTAACCAATCTTTTGGTTTAAAGAATACTGGATTAGTTAAAATAATACAACCTATAGTTGGGTTAAGATTTTCCGTATCACTTCGATATTGTAAAATCAGTTGTTTAAATCGATTCAGTGAACCACAACCATTTCCTTTTTCAAAAAAATCCCAAGCCATATCAATTGGCAAAAATGTTTGGCTGGAAAAGAAACCAACACCACCTATTTTATTAATTGGGCTTTTAAGTCTGAAAAGAAAAGGGCCGCCTGGATCTAATATCCTAAAATTTGTATTTCCACCTGGCTGCCAGAAATTAATATCTTCTCGTTGAATCTTACTTAAATAGTTGAACCATTCATGATCAGTATTTCCTAAATATATTTTCATATAATTATCAATGAACGGAATTGAAATTACATTTCAAATATACCATGTTGCAGTTGACTACTTCTCGGTGCAAGAACCTTAATCACTCACTAGGGTTCCAAACATTTCATACAAAGAGACCACTATCCATGGGTTGTTGTCATAAAATATTTGTTGTTGAATGATTTTGGCATATGGATAAGTTGATAACCATGATTTTTGCTCAGCTTCAACAACTTCGACGTTTAATTGAAAGCCGAATTCCGGAGTAATGATTTCATCCGGGATTATCATAGCTCCGGTATAATTCTTGGAATTACATTTTACGTTCCAAGCCCTCCCATCTCCCTTTCTTAAGCTAGTAACAATAATACTTTCCGAGCCTTTGAAATCGTTCTTTGGTTCCTGGTAACTCCGAACGGGAAACATTTTATGACCGTCACTCTTATGATGAAGTTGCCCCGATGCGTGATAGCTTGAATGTGGTTTATGACCCGAATGGTGTTCATTAAAATTTACATAAACATCCCATTTATCTGTTCTATGAATTTCTAAAAACAAGAATAAATCATCAGTGTCGTTTATTGCAACAGCATATTTTTCCATTTCAATCTTTTTGTACTTTCAAAATTAAAAATTGTTTTCCTAGCTCTTCGTAGTGTTCCATAAATAAGAAACTCCTTGCCTTTGTTGGCAACCGTCCTTAGCCTGCCAGCTCTCAAAGTTCCCGATAGCCAACTTAGCAAATCCTCTTCAAAAGTTTTTAGTTCCTTTGGGTCTCCAATAAACAAAAAATTATGAGCATTATTATTTCACAAGACGGTAAAAACGCACAAAAAATTGATAAGTCTGATTTTGAAAGAGAGGGTCATTTACAAAATTATGTTCACGAAAACCCAGAATCAATCCCAGTATATGAAATTGAAGAAGATAAAAGGCTTTTTGTGGTTTCAAGAGAATTTCCAACCGAGTCAGGTCCAATTGATGCTTTAGCAATAGATAAAGACGGTGACATTTATGTAGTTGAAACAAAGTTGTACAAAAACCCAGAGAAAAGAACTGTTGTTGCTCAGGCACTGGATTACGGTGCATCACTTTGGCGTCACAGCGGCTATGACAAATTCATAACTATCGCCAATAATGAGATAAACAAGAAATTTTCTATCAGTTTCGAAGAGAAGATTAAAGACCTTTTTGACATCGACGACGAAGAAATTGTTTCAATACTGGACGCGATCAAAAATAATTTACAACAGGGGATTATCAAGTTTGTAATATTAATGGATTCTATTCATGATAGATTAAAAGATCTAATAGTTTATATTAATCAAAACAGTCAGTTTGATATTTATGCGGTTCAGATGGAATACTACAAATTTGAAAAATATGAAATAGTGATTCCAAAATTATTTGGTGTTGAAGTTAAAAAGAATGTTGGTAGGCGTACCTCAGATTGGACTGGTGAAAGATTTTTAGATGATGCAAGAAATAAAATCAAGGACAACGAAGCGTACAAAACTCTGTGCGAACTTTATGATTTTATTGAAAAACATGCAGATGTCGCTGACTTCGGTAAGGGCAGCGAAGGCGGGTCGATAACTTTCAAAGTAAGAGACAGCCGGGCAAAATCAGGATTGATGAGCATTTTTACATTAAGGACATTTGGATTTATTTGGTTCCGATTTGGATATATTAGAGGCCGGATAGGTCAGGAATATGTAAAACTGTACTTTGACAAATTAAAGAGTATATTCCCAACACATTTATGGAAAGAGGAAATTTTAACAGCAAATCGTCCTGGATTTTCTTTGAATGAACTTTTCAAAGATGAAAAAAAGATAAAGCAATTTGAAACTACCCCGCTCTCCTGAGTGTTCTCCTCAATAAAGATTCTTCAAACGCTCTGCTGAGTCTGTGACTCAGCAGCAGGCTTGAAAAGCCTGGCAACTTTTCCTTTATTAAGTTTATTCAAATAAAAGCAATCTCTAACAAACCGCAATTCTTCACGAAATAATAATCTCTTGCACTGCTATATAAATACACTTCCCCCATGTTGCTGTTGGTCACTTCGGTCTGCGGAAGTTGCTGTCGGTCCTCCGTTCTTCGTAGTGTTCGGCAAATAAAAAACTCTTTGAGTGTGATCCCCGCATGTTATCCGTAGTCTTTGACTACGGATCAGGTTTGCAAAACCTGTACAAATTTCAAATTGCATGGTTGTACATTGCGAAAACAAGCTTTGCTTGTTTGGCCTTAGTTGCAAACTAAGGCCAACATCCCGAACTGTTGACGTGAGTTTGTCACTCCTGTAGATTATTATGATAGATCCGAAAGGATCCATGTTGCTGTTGGTCACTTCTCTTAAGAAAGTTGCAGCCGGTCGCTTTTATTCGGGCTTCGC
>JBIOGV010000360.1:0-3369 GCA_044448365.1 Chitinophagales bacterium | reverse complement strand
CATAGTCATCGATCACCCAAATTCCATTTTTTTGCCCAAGTACCTGGTTACGGCGGTAAATACCTTCATAATTTTTTATTGCCCGGGCACAAACTTTCATATCAACACCTATTTGGTTTGCTACAGCCGTTGCGGCCAGCGCATTCTCCATATTGTGTTTTCCGATCGCATTCATAGAAAAATCAATTCCATTTATTTTAAATTGGATCTGAAAACCTGTTTGTACAAAATCCGTTGCAGTATAACCTGCATCTGCCGCTGTTGAAGAAAAGTCCTGCTTTTTATTTTGAGAGAACGGCGCCGTCAATACATTCGAAGCATTTACAACAAACAATCTTTTTGTGTGCTCTTTAAATGTTTGAAAAATATCTTTCAGTTCGTTAATTTCCTTATGATCTTTATCAATATTCAATAACAAGCCTACGTCGGGATGATAGTTCACGATGGAGCCATCTGATTCATCTGCTTCAATTACCAGCCAATCGCCCCTGCCTACGTGGGCGTTACCGATCTTTCCCAGCTTTTGTAATCTTACCAAACCAGCGCCGCTAATAATACTTGGATCCAATTGAGCATGATCGAGAATATCAAACAATATGGTGGTGGTAGTTGATTTGCCTGATGTGCCGCCAATCGCAATTGTTTTCTTTGTGTTGCTGATAAGAGTTAATAATTCTGAACGAAGAAGAATGGGAATGCCTGAACTTTTTGCTTTTTGAATTTCAGTATTGGTTTCTTCAACCGCAGTGGAGGCAATCACCAATTCAGTTGTATTGATCATTCCGCTTCCATCCTGGGAAAAACATTTTATTCCTTCGGCTTCTAACTTATCTCTTGTTTCATTTGGCTGACCGCGAATAAAAAAGCGATCAGAGCCGCTGATAGTTTTTCCAATACCGTTAAGATATTGTGCCAATGCACTCATACCCGAACCGGCAATTCCGATAAAAAAAATATTTTGATGATTATCGAGAGAGGGGATCATTAGTTTTTGAATTAATAATTATTAACTAATAATTATTAATTATTTCCGCATTCCCATCATTTTCCCGAACATGTTCATTTTGTTCATGTTCTTCATCATGTCACGCATTTGCTCAAATTGTTTCATGAAGGCATTTACTTCGCTGATATCTTTTCCACTTCCTTTCGCGATCCTTCTTCTGCGACTGCTGTCAATAAGATCCGGGTCAGCTCTTTCCTTTGGGGTCATTGAGTTGATCATGGCTTCAATTCCTTTAAATGAGTCATCGCTGATATCAATATCCTTGACCTGTTTCCCGACGCCCGGTATCATTCCCATTAAATCTTTAAGATTACCCATTTTCCTGATCTGCTCGAGTTGTTGTTTGAAGTCGGCAAAATCAAATTTATTTTTCCGGATTTTGCCAGCTAATTTTTTGGCCTCCTCTTCATCAAATTGTTCCTGGGCTTTTTCAACCAATGAAGTGATATCACCCATTCCCAAAATACGCTGGGCCATTCTATCGGGATAAAATACATCCAGCGTATCCAGTTTTTCACCGCTGCTAACGAATTTGATCGGCTTGTTGACCGTATACTTAATAGAAAGAGCAGCGCCACCTCTTGTATCACCATCCAGTTTTGTAAGAACAACGCCGGAAAAATCCAGGCGATCATTAAAAGCTTTAGCGGTGTTCACTGCATCCTGCCCCGTCATACTATCAACCACAAATAAAATCTCATTTGGGTTTACTGCATTTTTAATATTCGCTACTTCGGTCATCATAGCTTCATCAATCGCTAAACGACCGGCAGTATCTATAATAACAACATTCTTATTTTTACTTTTTGATTCCCTGACTGCGTTTTTTACAATATCAACGGCGTCTTTATTTTCCTCTTCAACATACACGTCAACGCCAATTTGCTCACCTAATATTTTTAATTGTTCCATTGCTGCCGGGCGATAAACGTCAGCGGCTACAAGCATCGGTGAAAGGCCTTTTTTTGTTTTGAGGTAATTGGCGAGCTTGCTACTAAAGGTCGTTTTACCGCTACCCTGCAGGCCGGCGATCAATACCACTGCAGGATTTCCTTTTGAATTAAAACCACTTTCCTGACCTCCCATGAGTTCTGTCAACTCATCCTTTACAATTTTTGTCATCAATTGCCCGGGGCTGATCGCATTGATCACCTTTTCACCAATAGCTTTATCTTTTACTTTATCTGTGAATTCTTTGGCGATCTTGTAATTCACGTCTGCATCCACCAATGCACGACGGATTTCCTTTACAGTGGATGCAATATTGAGCTCGGTAATTCTTCCCTGGCCTTTTAAATTCTTAAAGGCCGATTCCAGTTTGTCACTCAATGATTCAAACATAATTCACAATATTTTCGGTTTCAGACAAACAAAAAGTGAACATAATCAAATGTTCACTTTAAATAAGATGGCAAAGATAAGTAGAAGAGTAAAGTTTATTTCATTAGGTGCCTAAGTAAGTTCTTAAAAGTTTACAACGATTTACGGTTCTCAACTTGGTGATGGCCTTGTCTTTGATCTGCCGTACTCTTTCACGTGTAAGACTAAACTTTTCACCAATATCTTCAAGACTCATCGGGTGATCTACGCCGATACCGAAAAAATAACAAATGACTTCTTTTTGTCTTTCAGTAAGAGCTTTTAAAGATCTTTCAATTTCTACTTTCAGAGACTCAGTGTGATCCAGTGCATTGTCTGTTTTTACAGCATTTGGATTTTCCAGCACATCAAGAAGTGTATTGTCTTCTCCCTCGGCAAGAGGAGTGTCAACACTTACATGACGGGCAGAAATGCCAAGTGTAGCGGAAACTTCCTCAATGTCCATTTCAAGCATGGTGGCCAATTCTTCGGCAGAAGGTTCTCTTTCATATTCCTGTTCCAGTTGTGAATAGGCTTTTTGAATACGATTGGTTAAGCCCACCTTATTTAAGGGAAGACGAACAATGCGTGATTGTTCAGCCAATGCCTGTAAAATACTTTGACGGATCCACCATACTGCATAAGAAATGAATTTGAAACCACGGGTTTCATCAAAACGCTGAGCTGCTTTAATAAGCCCGAGGTTTCCCTCGTTGATAAGATCGGGTAATGACAGGCCCTGGTTCTGGTATTGTTTCGCTACTGAAACAACAAAACGCAAATTGGCCTTTGTCAGTCTGTCTAAGGCTTTTTGATCTCCCTGCTTGATTAAACGGGCTAATTTAACTTCTTCTTCCGGAGTGATTAGATCTACTTTACCGATTTCCTGAAGGTACTTTTCAAGACTTTGAGATTCACGATTCGTAATCGACTTCGTGATCTTCAACTGTCGCATACTCATAGGTTGGTTTTAAAATGGGTAATTTTTAGGGTTATAGAATTAT
>JBIOGV010000359.1:0-3369 GCA_044448365.1 Chitinophagales bacterium | reverse complement strand
TATAAATTTTGGTTCGCCAATTATTGTAATAAATTTGCCCGCTTAAACTAAGGATATGCCGCTACAGCATTTGTTGATCATTTACCTGATCGGAACGTTGCTCGTGTTTTTACCTTCTTTCGGTTTGACGAAATTGTTTGAAAAAGCAGGTGTGCCTGCCTGGAAGGCTTTTATTCCTTTTTATAATACATGGATCATGGAAACTCTCGCCGGGCGACCCAAACATTGGGTGTTCTGGCAATTTATTCCTGTGGTAGGTTGGTTTATTACCCCCGGTATTTTTATTGAGTTTGTAAAATTGTATGGTAAATTTTCTGTAGGATCACATATCCTTGCGGCGTTGCTGGCCCCACTCTATTTCCCTTACATCGCTTTTTATAAAAATGTAAAGTATACAGGACCCGAAGCAGTAAAGAAACATAAAAAGACCGCAGCGAGAGAATGGTTTGATGCGGCCATCTTTGCTATTGTTGCAGCTACACTTATCCGCACATTTGTTTTTGAAGCTTATACTATTCCATCCGCTTCTATGGAAAAAACGTTGCTTGTAAATGATTTTCTTTTTGTAAGTAAATTAAGTTACGGCCCGCGGCTGCCCAATACTCCTTTATCCATCCCGTTTATTCATAATTATATTCCCGGCACAAGCTGGAAATCTTATTCAACACTTATCAAACTTCCATACATACGCTGGTGGCCTTCGCCGGTAAAGAGGAATGATGATGTTGTTTTTAATTTCCCGGAAGGCGATACCGTGATTAATAAAACAGGTTTTCAATCTTTGGTTACTTATTATAGTTTGATCCGTTTGCCCAATGGTACCTTATCCGACCAGGAACGCCAGAATATATTAGGTGATCCCGAGAACTACCCCATCGCTGTTCATCCTGTTGACAAGACGGATAACTATATTAAGAGATGCGTGGGTATTTCCGGTGATTCGCTGAAAATAATCAATGGGGTTCTCTTTATCAATGATCAGCCTGCATTTGTTTCGCCCACTTCGGCTACATTTTATAGTTTTAAGACAAATAATGTAATGGTCGATGAGGACCAATTGCGTGATGCAGGAATAAAATTAAACCAGGATGATCCGCAGGATCCTGATTTTTTGCCAGACATGGGTTATACTTACCGCATCAATATTACCCCGGTTGAACTGGAAAAACTGAAAAAAGTTCCGGGTGTTATTGTTAGTTCAATTAAAAAGGAAATTGACTCGTCTGTAGGAGGAGTTTTCCCATACGATACCACATATTTTAAATGGTCAGTTGATAATTTTGGACCGATTTGGATTCCCAGGAAAGGAGGAACAATTAGTTTAACTCCCCAAAATATTGACCTCTATAAACGATGCATCCAGGTATATGAAAGAAATACATGGGAACAAAAAGATGGGAAAGTTTTTATTAATAACAAAGAAACTACTACCTACACTTTTAAAATGAACTATTACTGGATGATGGGAGATAATCGTCATAAGTCGCAGGACTCAAGACTTTGGGGTTTCGTACCCGAGGACCACATTGTAGGTAAAGCGGCGATCATTTGGTTTAGTTGGGAACATGGCCCAAGATGGAATCGTTTGTTCAGAGCTGTAAAATAAATTCAGCAACTTGAATCGTGAGACGTGAGACCCGACTCACGATTGACGTCTCGCGTCTCACGGCAAAATGCCTTGTCTCTTGTACCTTGTGTCTTTTAATATTTATGAAAGAACAAAAATTTGAATTTTCCTTTGACGTTTATGACAACATCCATGAGTTGAGCAAGGATTACCAATATTTACTAAATGAAGCACGAAAGGCAACGGGTAATGCCTATGCACCTTATTCCGGTTTTTATGTGGGAGCGGCTGCTATACTTTCCAATGGAAAAATTGTCACCAGCGGCAACCAGGAAAATGCTTCGTACCCGGTTGGTATTTGCGCTGAAAGAGTTTTGCTGAGTTCTGTTTCTTCATTTTACCCGGGAATAGCGATCGAAACAATTGCCATCAGCTATGAAAGTAAAACAGTAAAAAGCGACCATCCTATTTCGCCCTGTGGAATGTGCCGGCAGGCTTTGCAGGAATTTGAAGGAAGGATGGGAAAACCGATCCAATTAATACTCGGCGGTATGGAAGGGAAAATTTACATTATCAATTCTGCGAGTTTGCTGTTACCGCTGGCATTTACAAGTGAAGAACTGGGATAAATTAAAAATTCAAAATTTAAAAGTCAAAAATAACCAGATACTTATTTTTAATTTTTACTTTTTACTTATTTTACTTTAGAATAAAGTCTGCACACCGTAAGCCACTTTCATTTCATGTTCCAGTAGCCATTTCTTTCGCCACAATCCTCCTGAATAGCCTACCAATTCTTTGTTTGCCCCGATCACGCGGTGACAGGGAACGATAATGCAGATATTGTTTTTTCCATTGGCATTTGCTACTGCCCTCGTGGCTTTTGTATCACCGGTTCGCCGGGCCAGTTCGACATAGCTGATCGTTTTACCAAAAGGTATTGTCATCAATTCATTCCAGACCCCCTGTTGAAAAGAGGTTCCCTGCTGATGTAATGGCAATTCAAAATTTCTTCTTTGACCATTGAAATACTGGATCAATTGTTCTACGCATTGTATCAGCATGGGAGACAGATTTTTTCTTCCGCCATCGGTCTTCTGTACTTTATCGTTAAAAATAATTTCAGTGATATATTTTTCTGTTCCCGAGATTTTTAAAAGCCCGACAGGTGAATGATAATATGTGGTTTGAATTTCAGACATTCTTTGAGGTAATCCTGATTTTTTATTGAAACAAATATAAACAAACTCATCTCTTCAGGTGTTGATATGCTTACGCAGGAGAAAGAGTGAGACAAGGTCAAAAGAACAACCATTTGTAAAAAAATTCAGGCATTATCGTTGCAATTGGAATTATTTTCTGAAATTGACGAACTTTTTTACCAAAGAATGATACGAAACCCGTTTCTTCTCATATTAATGACTTTTTGGAGCTCATTAAAAGGCTATGCACAATTTTCTCAAAATGATTCTTTGCCAAATGCCACATTATCTGCATGCATTCAATATGCGTTAAAACACCAGCCTGTCATTCAGCAATCATTGATCGACGAAAGAATTACAGAAGCAACCATCCGGACCAAGTTAGCTGATTGGTTTCCACAATTAAATTTAAATGCCTTTTACCAGTATAATTTAAAGCTGCCTACAAACTATTTTGGTGGAAATTATGTTTCTACCGGAACGAAGGATATTTCTGCTGTTGGATTCGGCGCTACACAAAATATTTTTAACCGCGATGTATTGCTGGCTTCAAGATCGGCCGCCGATGTCAGGAATGTTGCAAGGCAAGTGACCGATAGT
>JBIOGV010000358.1:0-3426 GCA_044448365.1 Chitinophagales bacterium | reverse complement strand
TACTTCTTCAATTTTATTCCAGCGTAATTCCGTCTTTGTTTTCCATTCTTTAGTGATGCATTTTGCTATCGGGTGATTTGAATATTTTTCAAGTGAGTAAACCAGTCTTTTAAATTCCTCGTGAGATGTGAATCGTGAGACGTGAGTAATGGATTCGTCTGTCGTTTCACAACTCACGTCTGACGACAAAATTGTATAGTCTGAAATTTCAAATTCTCCTTTCGTTAATGTACCGGTTTTATCAAACACAACTTGTTTAATGTCCTTGAATAATTCAAGACTCGTTGCATTGCGAAATAAAATCCCGGTTTTTGCTCCTCTTCCTAATCCCACTGCTATAGCTGCAGGTGTGGCAAGTCCCATGGCACAGGGACAGGCAATGACCAATACTGCAATGCTCCGCATCAGGGCAGGAGTAAAATTTCCGATCGTTATCCAATTGATCATGAGTGTCACAACTGCGATCCCAATGACTACCGGGACAAAGATTGCACTGATCTTATCGGCCAATTGCTGTACAGGAGGTTTGTCGCCCTGTGCCTGTTTTACGAGATTAATAATACCGGAGAGAACAGTATCATTACCCACTGCTGTTACCTGTGCCTTTATGGTACCATCCTGCAGAACACTGCCACCGATTAATTTATCCTTTGGATATTTATGCACGGGTGCCATTTCACCTGTAACGATAGCCTCATTAACATGAGCATCCCCCCAAAGAATTTTACAATCCATTGGTACCTGTTCACCACTCTTAATTAAAATAAGATCACCAACCTTTAGCTGTACATTCTCAATGGGAAAAATTTGTTCATTATGCTCGTTATCATAAGCAATCATATTTGCCATCACCTTTTGCGATTGAGCCAGCGAGTTTAACGCACGCTGAGTTGCATGAAGAGAAGCGTCTTCAAGATAATTACCAAGAAAAACAATTGTAAGGATAGCAGCAGTTGTTTCAAAAAACATGTATTGCTCCGATTGTTCAATCAGCATTCCGTATAAACTATAGAAAAATGCGGCCGAGGCGCCAAGTGCAATCAGCACATTCATGTTTGGCATTCCATTTCGCAAACTTTTTATTGCGCTTTTCCCAAAAAAGGCCATTCCAATTGCGTATACGGGTAAACAAAGAGCAAGTTGTACCCAGGCATTCATCAGCCAATGAATGTGCACACCCGGAATCATGGGCAGCAAGATCAATATTGTAAAAGGAAAACAAAACCAAAATCTTTCAAGCGAGGTAGATAAGATGTTTCGTTTTTTACGAACTATTTTTTGTTCCCCGGCAACACTATAGCCGAGGTTTTCAATTCCTTTTGCTAATTCTTCTCTTGTATGTGTTCCATTCATTTCAAAGGATACATCACCACCAATCGCATTTACCTTCACCTCATTCATGCCTTCTTTTTCGAGGTATTTATGAATAGTAAGAGCACAATTGGCGCAGGTCATTCCTTCCACTTTCCATTGTACTTTTTCCATTTTGCAAATTTACCGAATTAATGAAGGTTCATTTGCGCAAAAAAGAAAATATAGTGGTAATATAGCAGTGAGCACTGTTAAATTTGCCTTATGGAGATTACCTATTCGCTGGAGCAGTTGCCGCAAGCGGCTGAAGCCTTTTGGAAGATCGCAACCGGTGCTCAGGTCATCGCGTTTCATGGAAACATGGGATCAGGCAAAACCACCTTTATCCATGCTTTGTGCGATTCACTTAAAGTGAAAGATATGATCAGCAGCCCAAGTTTTTCAATCATCAATGAATATTTCTTTTTATCAAATGATATAACAAAAAAAATCTTCCACATTGATCTTTTCCGCCTCAAAGATGAGCAGGAAGCCATACAAGCCGGTGTAGAAGACTGCCTGTATGGTGATCATATCTGTTTTATTGAATGGCCTGAAAAAATTCCATCACTTCTTCCTGACGATACGTTACATGTTTTTATTGAGCCGGTTAACGATGAAACACGAAAGCTGAGGATAGGCGATAATTAGTTATTTTTGATAAACCCCCAGCTGAATGGAATTGCTGCAATAAAGGAATGATACTGTAACAAGCAGGGCAGGCTGCGACAGGAGCTTCACAGAATTACCTGCCTGTTGGAATGCAGGCTATAGCTGGTAACCAAAAAACCTTAAACTACAAACACGAAATTGTTTCATGAGCCAGCAGAAACCCAAAATAAGTACTTCATTCAACTACGAAACCTTAGAGGAAACCCTGGATATACGACCAAAGGGGGCGCAGATGCAGATCGGCATTCCAAAAGAAATTGCTTTCCAGGAAAATCGCATTGCTCTTACGCCGGATGCAGTAAGTGTGCTTATCAGTAATGGACATACCGTAGTAATTGAACATAATGCCGGGGAGGCCTCGCATTTTCGTGATAAGGATTATGCAGAAAGTGGCGCCAAGATAGTATATGACAGGGCGGAAGTTTATAAACTTCCCATTCTTGTAAAAAGTGCGCCGGTAATTGAAGAAGACCTCCAGGTGTTGCAAATGAACCAGATCATCATTTCACCTATTCATTTAAGCATATTGAAAGCCGAGCTGCTGCAAAAAATGATGGACAAACGAATTACGGCCATTGCATTTGAAAATTTAAAAGATGACAGCGATTCATATCCCATTGTTCACAGCATGAGCGAAATTGCAGGAAGTGCGGTGATGCTGATTGCCGCACAATACCTGGGATCAGCGAATCATGGGAAAGGTGTGCTGCTTGGAGGAATTTCCGGCATCGCTCCGACAAAAGTCATTATTATCGGCGCGGGCATCGTTGGCGAATATGCGGCAAGAGCGGCCATTGCATTGGGCGCTTCGGTAAAAGTTTTTGATAACAGTGTTTATCGATTAAAGCGTTTGCAAAATAATGTCGGTCATCGCCTGTGGACGTCAGTGATTGAACCCCGCATGCTGGCCAAACAATTAAAAACCTGCGAAGTTGCAGTAGGCGCCCTGGCATCCGAAACCGGGAGAACACCGCTTGTGGTAACGGAAGAAATGGTGAGCAATATGCGACCCGGATCGGTGATCATCGATGTCAGCATTGATCGTGGCGGATGTTTTGAAACTTCAGAGATCACAAGCCATGAACATCCTATTTTTCTAAAATATGGTGTGATCCATTATTGCGTTCCAAATATTCCTTCGGGTTTTGCAAGAACGGCCTCACAGGCTATCAGTAATGTTTTAATGCCATTACTGCTTGAAGCCGGTGAAGACGGCGGTTTTGAAAATCTTGTATGGCATAAGGTACATTTGCGCAGCGGAATTTATCTTTTCAAAGGTGCCCTGACAAATTTTTATCTCAGTGAACGATTCGATCTGAAATTTACAGATCTGAATCTTTTGATTGCAAGCCAGCGATAAATAAACGATTTACTTGATCTAACATTTGTAAGTTAACCATCTTC
>JBIOGV010000357.1:0-3427 GCA_044448365.1 Chitinophagales bacterium | reverse complement strand
TTTTCGATTTCAATACAGGTGCCTGTTTCATCTTCCTTCCTTTTTGTTTTTAATTCAACCTGGGCAACTGCCGCAATGGAGGCAAGAGCTTCGCCACGAAAACCCATGGTGCGAATGTGAAAAAGATCTTCAATAGTTTGAATTTTTGATGTAGCATGCCGTTCAAAACTCATTCGCGCATCTGTTTCGGTCATGCCGCTGCCATTGTCAATTACCTGCACCAATGCTTTCCCGGCATCTTGTAAAATGAGTTTTATTTCTGTGGCACCCGCATCCACTGCATTTTCTAAAAGTTCCTTTACTGCACTGGCCGGTCTTTGAATCACTTCCCCTGCGGCGATCTGGTTGGCAATATTATCCGGAAGTAATAAAATTTTATCTGGCACTATTCATTTCTCCTTAGCCAAAAATAAGTGATTTGATGTGATGACCGGAGATTCGTTTTCCTCATCATCATTTGCGAAACAATGAGTTGAATTAAATACTACGGAAATCAATTTCCCGTTATATAAGTTGAACTTACAAGCCATATCTTATGAAAATTCACCTCCGCACAAGCCTATTGTGCTGTTCGCTACTGGTTCTGATTTCTTCCTGTAAAAAATTGATTGAATCGGCCATTAATCATGGCTTGAATGCACCCAAAAAAGGAGAACTCGTTGAATATACAATTCCCAAAGGGCAGCATTATACCGATCAAAATACTTACCAGGCCGTGAGCTATGATGAGTTAAAATTTACTGTAAAATTTGACAGCTCCGCTGTTTATCAGACTATTGACCCTGTAAACCAGGAGGACATCAACAAGCTTTATGGTTTTTCTGATAATAATGCGGATCATCAGCAATTCAGTGCAAGATTTGGATGGAACTGGGCCAGGGGCGCACTCCGATTGTATGCTTATGTATATAATAGCGGTGAAAGAGCATCACAGGAAATTACTTCGATACAAATTGGAACCGAATACACCTGTTCCATAAAAGTTTCGGGTGATCATTATATTTTTTCCGCTGACAATATAACCATTGAAATGCCCCGTGAAAGCAAAACTTCAGGAGCTTCCGGCTACAAATTATTTCCATATTTCGGTGGTGATGAAACGGCACCCCATGAAATTGATATCTGGATAAAAGAATTGTGATCTGAATTATTTTTAGACTTGCCATAAGAATCCCAGTGATCAATTTGTGGTAACTTGAGCGTTCAGGTTGATCGTATGAAAAAATTGTTACTAATCCATTTTTCATTCTTCTTAATTCTTTTTTCGTTTGCTCAAAACAAAACCCTGCCTCGCCCGCAGGCAGGCAATCTTTCTGAAAATAACTGGGTTGATAGCGTATTCAATTCACTATCGAATGATGAGCGCATTGCACAGCTCATTATTATAAGAGCCTACCCTAATGATACCGGAGTTTTGAAAACCGCGGAACTAATAAAAGATTATGACGTAGGCGGTTTGTGTTTTTTCCAGGGCGGTCCATTACGACAAGCTGATCAAACAAATTATTATCAAAGCATTTCAAAGACACCATTACTGGTTACGATTGACGCAGAATATGGTTTGGGAATGAGGTTAGATAGTGTTACAAAATTTCCATACCAGCTCACTCTTGGCGCATTGAGTGACCCTTCTGTAATTTATGAAATGGGAAAGGCCGTAGGTGAACAATGCAAACGAATCGGAGTTAATGTGAATTATGCACCTGTGGTTGATATCAATAACAATCCTGATAATCCTGTGATTGGTTATCGGTCTTTTGGCGAAGACCAAAACAAGGTTACTCAATTTGCGCTCGCCTACATGAAGGGTATGCAGGATGCCGGCATCATGGCCTGTGCTAAACATTTCCCCGGTCATGGAGATGTAAATGTGGACTCACATCTTGATCTGCCCGTTATCAATAAATCAATTCAACAACTTGATTCAATAGAGTTAAAACCTTTTAAAGCTTTGTTTGCAGCAGGGGTCGGAAGCGTGATGATTGCACATTTATATATTCCGGCAATTGATAGTGCAGCAAATATGGCTACATCGCTTTCAAAAAATAATGTCACCAATTTATTAAGGAAAGATCTTGGCTATAATGGCCTGGCATTTACCGATGCTTTGGAAATGAAAGGAGTTTCAAAGTATTGGCCCGGTGGTGAAGCCGCTGCACAGGCACTCATTGCCGGTAACGATATGCTGTGCCTTCCTGAAACTGTTCCCGGTGCAATCACAGCGATCAAAAAAGCCATTGATGATAAAAGATTAAGTTGGGAAGATATCACCGCTAAAACAAAAAAAGTTTTACATGTGAAATATAAATTGGGCTTAAGTCAATGGAAGCCTGTTGATACTATGAATCTCTTGAAGGACCTGAATGCAAAAACCGATGAGATCAGGCTTAGAGTAGCGAGGCAAACGATCACCCTTGTCAAAAATAAGATCACAAAATTTAATGCCAGTCCAAAAATTGCATGTGTGGTTATCGGGGCTGCTTCACCAACTTATTTTGCTAACGCCTTAAAGGGAAGAAGGAATGCGGATGTTTTTACTTTCTCTTATAAGGACAGTATCAATAAATCAGATTCTATTTTAGAAAAACTTAAAGCAGGCAACTATGATGAGGTGGTAGTCAGTATCAGTGGTTATGGTTTACGTCCTGCGAATAATTATGGAATCAGTAAAGCTTCAATCGATCTTTTCAACCGGTTGCAACAGTTCAATACAAAGAATTATGTTTTTGGAAATGTGCTCGCTATAAAGAATTTTTTATCTGCTCCGCATCTTATTGCCTGCTACCAGGATGATGACATAACGCAATATACAGCTGCCGATCTTTATGCAGGCGATGTAAGTACCGAGGGTGTATTACCGGTATCTGTTGGTGAATTTAAATATGGCTATTCAGCATTTTTGCCTAAGCGGAATTATGCTTATAACAAATTTTACAAGGTTGATTCTATAGTTTCTGATGCAATAAACAAAGGTGCATTCCCGGGCTGCGTAGTATTGGCCACTAAAAATGGAAAGATCATTTACGAAAAAGCATTCGGGCACTATCAATATGATCCTGCAAGTACAGCAATGACACCGGCGAGCATTTTTGACCTGGCTTCTGTTACAAAAATTTCGGCTACGACACTATCAATTATGAAACTGTATGAACAGGGAAAAATTAAATTAGATAAAACATTGGGTGATTACTTGCCCTTGACAAAAGGAACTGATAAGGCTCATTTGAAAATTGAAGATATTTTATTGCACCAGGCTGGGCTTATACCCTTCATATCCTTTTATAAAGAAACGATTGATACGGTTACAGGAGTTCCGGATCCTGAAATTTATTCTGACAATGAAAAACCGGGTTTTAATATTCGTGTAGCAGAAAATCTTTATCTGAGAAATGATTGGAACGACACAATGTTCCAAAGGATTTTAAAA
>JBIOGV010000356.1:0-3434 GCA_044448365.1 Chitinophagales bacterium | reverse complement strand
TTCATCAATCCCAATGCAAGCCGTACCTGCGGTTGCGGTGAAAGTTTTGCTGTATAAAGATTCTGCCTTAATAAAAAAGTCCTTCAATAACTAAAGGACTTTTTTTTAGATATCTTAATCTATTCGTTCTGCGGCAGGGGTGGTATTGGTGGCGGTGGCGGTGGTGGTGGTGGTACTTCAGGTGTTTTAGGGATTGAATTAACTTCTGTTGGTGGTACAGGCGGAGGTGGAGGTATAGGAATCATTACCTGGAGTTTTGGTGGAGGTAATGGTGGAATCGGTTTTTTCGTCTGCGAAAAGATATTTATTGCAAGAACAACTACAACAACCAGGGCTGATAAATAAAAAATTATTTTTCTCATAATAAGCTTTCAGGCTAAGATGCTGAGTAGTTTCTTTTCCATAAAAATTCTTAAAAAATTGAAAGAGAGGTTGAGGTAAAGAAAGAGCAAATGTTCTTAGTTTAACTTATTTTGCAGCCATCTTCATTAAACATGTGGTCAGTTTGTAAAAAAGAACTCGGGCAATTTTTCAGTAGTCTCACAGGTTATATTGCCATCATTGTTTTTTTATTGGCGAATGGTTTGGTGCTTTTTGTTTTTGAAAACAACATTTTTGATTTTGGCTATGCCACCCTGGATCGTTTTTTTCAGCTTTCTCCCTGGATCCTGTTATTGCTGATTCCCGCCATTACAATGCGTAGCTTTGCTGATGAATTTAAGGCCGGTACCTACGAAATACTCCAGACAAGACCGCTCAGCCGTGTCCAGATCATAGCGGGAAAATATTTTGGCAGTTTGATAGTTGTATTAATAGCCTTGCTGCCTACAGTGATCTATATTTTTTCGATTCAAAGATTATCCTCAAATGAAGGTATTGATACAGGCGCTGCAATTGGTTCATACATTGGGCTTGTTTTTTTAGCATCGGTATTTACTTCAATAGGTGTTTGCGCCAGCAGTTTTACCAGTAACTCTGTGGTGGCATTTATAGTAAGCCTGATCGGTTGCGTTTTATTGTATTATGGCTTTAGCGCCATCAGCAAACTTCCCGGATTGAGTGGGGGGGCAGATTATTATGTGGAAATGGCGGGAATCGATTTTCATTACCGGAGTGTGAGCCGGGGTGTGATTGATACAAGAGATGTGATCTATTTTCTAAGTATTATTATTTTATTCCTTTCGATAACAAATAGAAATTTATTAAAGCGTTAGACGGGAAATGAAAAAAATCGTTGCTTCAAAATTTTGGTTATTTTTTATATTACTGATCCTGTTCGGTATTAATTTCATTGCTTCCGTTTTTCATTCACGTTTTGATCTTACCAAAGAAAAAAGGTATACGCTTAGCAAATCAACAAAAGATCTTCTCAGAAATCTTGATGATCAAATAAGAATAGATGTTTTTTTCAAGGGCAATTATCCTGCGGGGTTTAAAAAGATCGCAAACAGCGTACAGGAATTTTTAGAAGAGGCCCGTGAATATACACATGGCAACATGGTTATCCGTTTTTCAGATCCATTAAAAGGCCTCCCGGATGATTCAACTGCCAAACATTTTAAGGATTCAATGGATTATTTCTTTGGTATTCCTGCCTACACAATCCAGGCTCCGTCAAAAGTGGGCGATGAAATGAATCTTAAGCAGGTCCTTCCCGGGGCGGTCATTCATTATAAGGATACCTCAATTGGTGTGAACTTATTAAAAGGGGTAAAAAATTATGGAACAGAACAAGAGCAGTTAGCCTCATTATACAATGATGTGGAGGCAACGCTTGAATATAAATTTGCCAGCGCTATCCAAAAAATTACAAGCAATACCAAACCATTGGTGGGTTATGCATTGGGTCAAGGCGAAGGATGGGGTTATAACGTAAATGACGCAGTGAGAACTCTGATACAAGATTACAGGTTCGACACGATCAATATCAAAAAGGCGTCCTACATACCATCGGCATTCAATGCTCTTGTAATTTTAAAACCTACGCAGCCATTTTCTGATGCTGATAAATTAAAGATCGATCAGTATGTGATGCATGGCGGAAAAATTTTCTGGATGATCGATAATATGTATGCTGAATTCGACAGTCTTTATAAATCAAATGGATTTATTGCTTTTGACAGGGGTCTTAATCTTGAAGACATCCTCTTTCGGTATGGTGTCCGGTTGAACGAAAACCTTTTACAGGATATGCAATGTGATAAGCTTGGTCAGGTAAGTAATGATCCCAATAATCAACAAACGCGTTTGGTTGACTGGCCCTTCTTTCCCATATTGAATGGAACGGATCATTTTATCAGTAAAAATCTGGATGGCGTCAGATCAATGTTCCCAAATACGCTGGATACGGTAAAGGCAGAGGGAATCAGGAAAATGTTTTTATTAAGATCTTCAGCAAATGCCAGGGTGCTGGAAGCTCCTGCAAAAGTTGATTTCGAATTTCTGCAAATAGCTCCTGACAGTAAACAATTCACTGTACATGATACAACGGTGGCTGCTTTGCTGGAAGGGAAATTCAGATCGCTGTATGCGAATCGTATCCCCAAATCTTTTTCAGATTCAATGGCCTCTTATAATCTAACTGTAAAATCCGCCTGTGATTCGGATACTAAAATGATCGTAGTGGCCGACGGCGATATAGCTACAAACCAGGTAAACCCTCAGTATGGTCCTATGCCAATGGGTTATAACTTTTATACGAATTATACTTTCGCTAATAAAGAATTTTTCAGCAACTGTATGGAGTATCTCGTGAATCCCTCGGGGATATTGGAGACAAGAGCCAAGGATTATACACTTCGCCTTCTTGATCTTAAAAAAGTAAAAGAACAAAAAACAACCTGGCAATTTATAAATATTGCCCTGCCTGTTTTGATAATTATTTTGTCCGGGTTTATTTATCAGCAATTACGCAAAAGAAAATACAGGGTAAGTTAAGAGTACCTATATGCTACGTCACCACTTTACACTCAATCTTTAAAAACGAAACTCAGACTATCTTTGCTCACTTAACAGGAATGGATGAACACAACGGAGGTTAGCTATCTTGTTTTTGGTGTTGTTTTATTATTAGCAATTAGTTTTGACTTAGGATTGTTTAGTAAGAAAGGGTCAACGGTAACGCTCCGGAAAGCACTATGGCAAACAATTTTTTGGGTTACACTTGCCTTAGCTTTTTTTGGTTTTATCTTTTTGGAAAAGGGCCACAGGTTTGCATTGGAATATATCAGTGCTTATTTAATGGAATGGAGCCTGAGCATTGACAATATTTTTGTTTTTATCCTGATCTTTAGTTTTTTTAATGTACAGAAGCAACATTCTGCAAGGGTTTTATTGATTGGTATCCTGCTTGCAATTGTGTTCCGCATTCTTTTTATCACTGCAGGAGTTGCATTGATATCAAGATTTGAGTGGATATTGTATGTTTTTGGTGC
>JBIOGV010000355.1:0-3437 GCA_044448365.1 Chitinophagales bacterium | reverse complement strand
TGCGACACCCAGCGAATCCGCCAAATGCCTCCCTGCAAAATGGAAACATTTTTATAGCCCTGGTCTTTCAACCATTTTGCAGACTCAAAAATATTGTCCTGGCTATTAAATCCGTAAATAATTACAGGTATATCTTTTGATTGTGGAAGAGATGAACTTGTTTGTATTTCTGAATAAGGTATATTGACAGAACCCTTTACCTGCCCGATATTCTGCCAGTAATTTTTTGAAGCATTATTAAATTCGTCTTTTGTTCTAATATCTATTAATACAAATTCTTTTTTATCTTTTATCATCTTGCTGTAATTTTCTGCAGACAACAAATTGTACCCGATATTTCTTGTCCATTTTATAACAGGCTTGTCAGATGTGTTTGTTATGTACTCAATCCAATCGTCCATGCCGCCAAATAAAATACTTACATCCTTAAACCCTTTTTCCATCAGCCATTTTGCTGCTTTTGGGCTCTCGTCGCCATATTCGTCAACTACTAAGATGGGTTTTGAAGGAATATTCAAAGACGATGCGGATAGTTTGTCAAAAGGAATATTTATTGCTTCATTAAAATATCCTTCAGCTTTAGTTTTCTCATCATGTGCAATCCCTTTGAAAACAGAATCACTTCTGAGATCGATGATGAAGTAGGATCTTCCCTGTTTACTATTGGAAGCAAATTCTTTTGATGAAAAGATCTTGTAGGGAACGGTAGTTACGATTTCCAGGCCCGCACATAAACTGGATTCAATTCCCTGGTAATAAAAATCTGTAAGACCTCCATTGATATTAAAGACTTTAGTAAACCCGCTGTCTGCAAGCAATCTTGAAGCCCTGCGGCTGCGCTGGCTATGTGAACAATAGATAAAAAGAGGCTTATCCTTGTAAGCCAATAACTCTTTCCAGCGTTGAGGCAATTGCCGGACATCGATGTGCAACGCATCTTTAATATGACCGATGTTCAGGCTTTCGGAAGATGAAGTATCATCCACTTCTCCCTGGCTGCGTACATCCAGTAAAGTATAACCCTGGTTGGCCATTAAAGTTTTACAAAGTTCTTCAGGAAAAACAGTTGTGTATTTTACGTTATCTGCTTTGAATTGTGCATTTGCTGTTGCAGTAATCAGCAGGAATGCAATAAAAATAATTCTGGGCATGTAAAAGGATTTGGTCTTTACAAGTTATTTCAAATTTGCTGAATGACTGAAAGCAATTGATGAAAGGGATTTTGGCTACATGAACAGTTAACAGAAAACATTAACTTCAAACCTTCGAACTTCAAACTTCAAACCACATGGCCTTAAGCAGGATCTGGGCGGCGTTTATTATCACTGCGGTATTGGTGGCATTTTATCAATGGGTATTTAATGGAGATGAAAAAATTTTCAGCCGCATGGTAGTCGGCAAAGCTGACGATCCTTATGATACGGTTTATTATAAAATGTATGGTGATCCTAAACATGTCAATAAAGAAATTTTTGCAAAGTATATTAACGGCTTTGGATATTCCCCTGAAGATTCTGCTCATCCTGCAACACTGCTGATCGCCGATGGTGAAAGATCTGCAAGCTCATTAAAGGGGTTTAATCCCAATAAAAGAGTTTACACATACGGTGCATTGCAATACAGGCTCGCCAGGAAAGCCGATGGAATTATTGAGACCTGCAAAAGCGCCGTCACGATCTGCATTGGTCTCATTGGCATTCTTGCTTTGTTCATGGGTTTTTTAACCATCGCGGAAAAAGCGGGCGGCATCCGCTTGCTTTCAAGAATCGTAGCCCCCTTTTTCTCAAAATTATTTCCTGAATTACCGGTGGATCATCCGGCGATGGGTCATATGATCATGAATTTCTCCGCTAATCTTTTAAACCTTGATAATGCGGCCACACCTTTTGCCATTAAGGCTATGGAAAGCCTGCAGGAATTGAATCCGCATAAAGAGAAGGCTTCCAATGCACAGATCATGTTTCTTTGCCTGCATGCGTCAGGCCTTACCCTGATCCCTGTGAGCATCATCGCGGTGAGGGCCGCTGCGAGATCGCAAACGCCAACTGATATTTTTATTCCCTGCCTGATCGTAACGTTCATCGCTACACTTGCCGCTATGTCGATCGTTTCGTTTCGGCAAAGAATCAATATTTTTCAGCCGGTCATTCTTGCGTGGATCGGCGTGATCTCTGCAATTATTGCGGCACTCGTTTTTTATATTAAGACATTAAGCGCAGACAGGGTACAGATCGTTTCCGGCATTCTTAGTAATGGATTATTGCTTGTTGTATTGTTATTGATCGTGATCGGAGGTGTTTATAAAAAAATAAATCTTTTCGATGCATTTATTGAAGGAGCAAAAGGAGGTTTTGAAACTGCGGTCAGGATCATTCCTTATCTCGTAGGTCTTTTAGTTGCCATTAGCATGCTGCGCACAAGCGGAACATTTGATGTTATCGTTACAGTGATCAAAAATCTTTTTGTTGCATTAGGTGTTGATACACGCTTTGTAGACGGATTGCCTACAGCATTTATCCGGCCATTGAGTGGCGCCGGTGGACGAGGCATGATGGTAGATACAATGAAATCCTTCGGACCTGATTCTTTTGCTGGAAGATTATCCGGTATTTTCCAAAGTTCATCCGATACTACCTTTTATGTTGTAGCTGTTTACTTTGGGGCTGTCGGTATCAAAAATACCCGGTACGCTGTAGGATCAATGTTACTGGCCGATCTTGCAGGTGTGATCACCGCCATATTTGTTGCCTATTTATTTTTTGGATAAAAAAAAGACCGCAACTGCAGTCTTTAAAAAACCAAACCGTCCTTATGAATTAGTTTCCCTGGTTATTTTGCAAAAGTGAATCTTGCGGATAAACCAAAGGCAGAAGGCTCAAAATTGATGTCTGAAACAAGATTTAATTCAGGCTTCCAGTCAACTGAAAGATTTATAGGTACGCTGGCAAATTTGTAATCAATTCCAACTACTCCCTGCGCTCCGAAATAATTTGTATTTACATCTCTGGCTTTATTTACGTCATAAGTTTTTCCAAAACCAAGATAGGCCCCTCCGCCATAATACCACCGAAGGCCGGGAGTACTGAATGGTTTGTAAAATTCAAGCATGGCCCCGATCGCCAGTGGATCACTGAATGAAAAATAACCTTCCACAGCCGTATTATCTTTTATGAAATGTTTAAGAGTGATTGAATTGGCAACAATGGGTATATTATCACTGAACCTGATGCCGATCGCAGTTTTATAATCTGTGCTGATCACTGATGCATTGTTTACCTCCTGTGCGGACAATGAAGTGAAGGATCCGATGGCAAAAATGAAAATAATGGCCAGAAATGATTGCTTCATGGTAATATGTTTGTTTCGATGTTAACGAAAATGGTGCCATCAAATTTTAAATAAAATGTAAAAGAATATACAATATGGAGTGAAAAAAG
>JBIOGV010000354.1:0-3440 GCA_044448365.1 Chitinophagales bacterium | reverse complement strand
GTGAATGGTTTGGAATTAAAGATTGACCGCGATTGTGAAAATATTTTTGCCTTATTAACTCCCGTAGCCGTTGACCTTCGTTTTGTGCTGGCTATTTTAAAAATTAATTCAAACCTGGAGAGGATCGGTGACATAGCAGAAGGCAGTGCAAAATATATTATTGATGCAGAACAAACATTCAAGGAAGAATTGCTGGATGCAACCAAGACTATAACCATGTATGATGAGGCCATTACGATACTGGAAACTACACTCAGGGCTTTTGAGACAGAAGATACGGCGTTGGCAAGAAGTGTATTCAAAAAAGATGAATCTCTGGATAAGATTAATATAAATGCCAGTTCTGCTACGGCTGAATACCTAAAGGCGCACCCGGAAGATATTACCCAGGCACTATACAATTTTTCTATAATCCGGAAACTTGAAAGAGTGGGCGATCAATCCAAGAACATTGCAGAAGAGATCATTTTTTATCTGGAAGCCAAAGTGCTTAAACACCGGGATAAACAGTGATTGTCTGGTTGGATACAAACATTCTATCAAAAAATATCCGGATGTTTGATTCTGATAAACTCGCACATCTGCCACTTAATTACTACAGGCATTAAAATCATTTTGAAGCTTGATGAATGTCATGGTATTCCGATTTGATTCATCGTTATTTTGCGATTAATATCAAGGATGAACTAAAATATTAATCATGAAAACTTATGTCAGTTATGTAATTCAGAACGAAAAAGAGCATAAGCATCTTTCGGAGATGATTACTACAGAGAGCCCTGCTTACAGTTATTCGCCCGATCCCCAGGTTCTGGACATCCTGTCTTGGGCGGAGAAAAAGAGAAAGGACTTAAAAAAGGATGAGAGCCTAGTTATAGTAGGTATGTTTAAACTTTAGAATTTGGAGTTGATATTTATTTATCGTAATATTGCGATTAAATGGGTTTAACTAAAGCAGAGATATTTACCGAAAAGCAAAATAAGCTGGCCCAAATGATGAAGGCGCTGGCCCATCCTGCCCGTATTGCTATTATTCAGCATTTGATCAATTCACAGGAATGTTTCTGTGGTGATCTGGTAAATGAGTTAGGTCTTGCACAAGCAACAATTTCCCAACATCTGAAAGAATTAAAAAACAGCGGTTTGATCAAGGGAACGATTGAGGGGACGAGTGTGTGCTATTGCATCGATGAAAAAGCCTTGAAACAATATAAAAAGGAGATGAATGCATTTTTTATAGCCTATGAAAATAGTGGTAATTGTTGTTGATATTTTTTTCTTTTATTTATCGCTATATCGCAATAAACAGATTGATATAAATTTTAAAATTTTTTGGTATGTCAACTATCAAACGTAAAGTATTGTTTGTATGCATTCATAATTCTGCACGCAGCCAAATGGCAGAAGCTTTTATGAACAAATATGGAAGTGAATTCTTCGAAGCCGAAAGCGCAGGCATTGAGCCGGGAAAATTGAATCCAAATGTTGTCGAGGTCATGAAAGAGGTTGGGATTGATATTAGCCAAAAGGAGACGCAAAGCGTGTTTGATCTATTCAGGAAGGGTAAAATGTATAACGCTGTTATTACTGTATGTGATGAAGCAAGCGCCGAACGCTGCCCCATTTTTCCGGGGCTTGTGAAACGGATAGCCTGGTCTTTTAGCGATCCTTCGTCTTTTGCCGGCACCCAAGAGAACGTATTGGAACAAACCCGAAAAGTAAGAGATCAAATAAAAGAGAAAATACTTGAGTTTATAAATGAGGGAAGTCAATTGAGCTTTTGGGTAAAGCCTGCAATAATTGCATCTGAATAAGAAATTCATAAGATAGATGAAATGGTTGCAAGCCGCGATCAGGTTTTTCTAAAAATAAATTATGTCTGACCAAATTGAAATACGACCGGCTGGTCGTTCTCATCGAAATGACATTACACAACTTTTGCAATCTGAGAACTTACCCGTAGAAGATCTTCCACCGATCCTTACTAATTTTTTTGTTGCGCTCGACAAGAACAATGTGATAGCTGCGGTTGGTCTGGAACAATATGACAATTGTGGATTGTTACGATCATTGGCTGTTAATTCATCCTATCGAAATCAAAATATTGCTGGCAGGCTGATAAACATACTGGAGAAAACCGCATTTGATCTGAGGATTGACTCTATCTATTTACTTACAGAAACCGCACCACAATATTTTGAAAAGAAAGGTTATCAGAAAATAAAAAGAGGTGAAGTACCCGAAATCCTGCTGCAATCCTCTGAGTTTGGCTATGTCTGTTCTACGTCAGCCACCGTTATGAAAAAGCAATTAATCAATGAAGTTGTTCCGGTATCATAAATCAAGAGTTCAAAACCCAATTATGTCAGCAAACAATTGTACACCGGCAAACGAAAGAAAAAAATTAGGGTTTTTAGACAGGTATTTAACCTTATGGATATTTCTGGCAATGGGGCTGGGAGTGACTATTGGCTATTTATTTCCATCTTCTTCTGCATTTATTAATTCTTTTTCTTCCGGTACAACAAATGTTCCACTGGCTGTTGGTTTAATATTAATGATGTATCCGCCTTTTGCCAAAGTTCGGTATGAAAAATTGAAGGAAGTTTTTAAAAATACAAAGGTTTTAGGAATGTCGTTATTGCTTAATTGGATTGTGGGACCAATCTTAATGTTTGTTCTGGCAATCGTGTTTTTGCATGGTCATCCTGAATATATGACAGGATTAATTCTTATAGGCTTAGCTCGTTGCATCGCAATGGTAATCGTTTGGAATGAATTAGCTGAAGGCAGTAGGGAATATGCTGCGGGATTGGTCGCGTTAAATAGCATCTTCCAGGTATTATTGTACAGCGTCTATGCTTATGTATTTGTCACACTACTTCCTCCTTTATTTGGTATTACAGGCTCAAATGTCAATATTACTATTGCTCAGATTGCAAAAAGCGTCACCATCTATTTAGGTGTTCCTTTCGTAGCCGGCGTTCTTACACGTTTTTTGTTGCGTAAAGCAAGAGGTGATGAGTGGTATGAGAAAAAGTTTATTCCAGTTATCTCTCCTGTTACATTAATAGCATTACTATTCACGATTGTAGTAATGTTTAGTCTCAAAGGCGAATTGATTCTACAGATACCATTTGATGTATTGCGCATTGCCTTTCCTTTAGTGATTTATTTTGTCATTATGTTTCTGGCCAGCTTCTTTATCGGAAAGAAGATGGGAGCAGATTATTCTACCAACGCTGCAATCGCCTTTACTGCAGCAGGAAATAATTTTGAATTAGCAATCGCTGTAGCAATAGGTGTATTTGGTATCAACAGTGGCGAGGCATTTGCCGGTGTCATCGGTCCTTTGGTTGAAGTTCCGGCTTTGATTGCCTTAGTGAATGTGGCATTTTGGGTCAGAAAGCGATACTATGCGAAAGGCCAATTTCAAAACG
>JBIOGV010000353.1:0-3500 GCA_044448365.1 Chitinophagales bacterium | reverse complement strand
TCAATCCTGCAAGGGACCTGGCACCCCGCATTGCACATTTTCTTTTGCCCATTCCTGGTAAAAGAAACAGCGACTGGAGTTATGCATGGATCCCCATAGTTGGTCCTATAATTGGTGGTTTGCTGGCTGCCTGGGTTTTTATTTTATTGTAATTGTATAAAACAAGGAATGTTTTTTAGAAATCCAACTGTCATCATTGTACTTCTTGCATGTTTGCAGGTTCTTTCTTCAACTTATTTTTTAAATATTCCAAACTTTTATGCGATCAATAGCTTCATCTTTTTACTAAGCGGTCTTGGCATCAGCATTTGCCTTCTTAAAGTTTCTCCCGCTCAAATCCAGGTAAAAAAAATAATAAACAGGCAGTTGCTTCTTAAACTATTCATTATTGCCCTGCTTTTACCTATCAGCTACCAGTTTGCACGCCACATAATGGATGATACTCCGTTACAATACCAGGATGCAGACATGCTGCCCATCATGAAAGTAATGGGTCAGAGATTTTGGAATGGACAATGGAAACAGGTCTATCAACCCATTCCTGAAATATGGAACGGGATAAAACCAATCTATTTACCTGCCATGTGGCTGCCCTTTAGTTTTTCTATTGTTTTTCATTTTGATATTCGCTGGATAACCGTGTGTGGCATTTGGCTGGGTATTATACTTTGTGTCTTGCCTGCATGGAAAAAGGGTTGGCAAATAATTCTTATAGCTGCTGCGCTTCTTACTTTACTCACCTGGTTGCATACAGATGATGATAACAGCGTGATAGAGCTGACAGAAGAAGGAGTCGTATTTTTTTATTATGCCCTGTTAACAACAGCAATTATTTTGCGTAACCCCTGGTTGCTGGGCATTTCAATTGCTTTATGCCTGTTAAGCAGGTATTCATTCATTGGCTGGATTCCATTTGGAGTCGTTTTCCTGCTGGCCAGGAAAGAATATTCTTTTTTATTAAAAACAATTACAGCGTTTTTTGTTATCATGCTCGTTCTGGTACTGCCGTTCGGAATAAGTCCATTATTAGATCATTTGCAACTGCAGCATGATTATATTTCGCATGCGGCAAGAGTATGGCATGATAATCCTGAATTCTACTATAACGGCTTGGGAATGGCAAAATTCTTTGGACCCACTCATATTAAATCGCTTCATTTTATTTTGGAAGGCGGAACATTTTTGATCCCTCTTGTTTTTTTATTTTTGGTGAGAAAAAAAATTTCGATTCAACCAAATATACTTTTGGCGGGATTTCAATTGAGCCTTACATTCTTCTACAATTTTTTGGATGTGACATATTTGTACCTCTACTATACACCGGTATTTGTGAGTCTTGTGATCGCAAACTGGTCGCTTTACAGGAAACAAACACCGGTATCAGCTTAGTTCAATACTCTT
The DNA here is from genome assembly GCA_044448365.1 of Chitinophagales bacterium. GTDB lineage: Bacteria > Bacteroidota > Bacteroidia > Chitinophagales > Chitinophagaceae > VBAU01. Next base: position 2,099 of record JBIOGV010000353.1, on the reverse strand, counting down.
CAATAAAGTTTCACAGGCTATTTCAATTTGCGCTTCTGAAATGGTTAGTGGCGGAGAAATGCGAAGACAATTGAAAGCAAACAAAAACCAATCTGTCAAAACTCCATTGACAATGCAATTGTCAATTATCTTTTTATTTGATTCAAAGGAATCAAATTCAACTGCGAGCCATAGACCAAATGAGCGAATGGATTTGATTGTCCGATGAACAAGTAGTGATTTGAATAATTCTTCTTTATGTTTTACTGTGCCCATTATTCTTTCATCAAGAAGTGCTTTCATGGCTGCCATTCCTGCTGCACAACAAACGGGATGACCACCAAATGTTGTAATATGTCCTAGTACCGGATTATCCGTAAATGCTGACATTATTTTTTGATCAGCAATAAAAGCGCCAAGCGGCATACCGCCGCCTAAAGCCTTTCCCAATAATAAAATATCAGGAATGATCCCAAAATGTTCAAAGCCCCAAAGTTTCCCCGTTCTTCCAAAGCCAGTTTGTACTTCATCAAGAATCAGCAGTGTTCCGGTTTCAGTACATTTTTTTCTCAATGCTTCTATCCATTCCTTCAATGGAACGATTATTCCTGCTTCACCCTGTACGGTTTCTACGATCACGCAAGCTGTTTCTTCACTGATCCCATTGATTGCTTCAAAAGAATTATAAGTAAAATGAAAAATGCCCGGCAAAAGCGGACGAAATGCATTTCTCCAATATTCGTTGCCAATAATACTTAATGCTCCTTGCGTGGAACCGTGATAAGAATTATTGAATGCGATGATGTTTGTCCTGTTGGTAAAGCGCTTGGCCAGTTTCATGGCACCTTCAGTGGCTTCGGCGCCAGAGTTCGTGAAATAAACGGAATTGAGAGAAGAGGGCAGATGATCAGTCAGCAACTTTGCATATTGTACCTGCGGTGTTTCGATGAATTCACCATACACCATGATGTGCAGGTACGCATCAAGCTGATCTTTTATCGCATTAATTACTTTCGGATGCCGGTGACCCACATTGGCTACGCTGATCCCGCCGATAAGGTCAATATATTCCCTTCCATTTGCGTCAAACAATAACGAACCTTCTGCTTTTACAATTTCTAAAGCTAGTGGAGTCGTTGATGTTTGTGCAATATGTCTTAAAAATAATTCTCTTTGGGTCATCTATGACGTAACTATTTCACACAAAGAACGCAAAGGCTCACAAAGGCGCAAAGAATTTCTCTAATTTGCGGAGGCTTCTTTAGCTGAATAGAATTACAGACGTACAAGTGTGCGACGCAACAAACGATGAGCAAAATTACTAAAGCCGGTAACAAAAATTCTTAATTATTCATTCTTAATTTTAAATTATCTCATGCCTGTTATACTTCCTGTTGAAGACAAACATCCGCAATTTGGAAAAAATTGTTTTATTGCTCCCAATGCCACGATTGTCGGAGATGTGATCATGGGGGATGATTGCAGTATTTGGTTTAACGCAGTGGTGCGGGGTGATGTAAATTTTATCCGAATGGGTAATAAAGTAAATATCCAGGACGGTGCCTGCATTCATTGTACGTTTCAGAAAACGAGCACGGTCATTGGAAATAATGTTTCGATTGGGCATAATGCAATCGTGCATGGTTGTGTATTGCACGACAATGTATTGATCGGGATGGGAGCGATTGTAATGGATGAAGTCATTGTTCATAGCAATACGATCATAGGAGCAGGGGCAATTGTATTGGAGGGCACGATTTGTGAAGCAGGAAGTATTTATGCAGGAGTTCCGGCAAAGAAGGTGAAAGACATTCCAGAGGAACTGATCCACGGTGAAATTGAACGCATCGCGGATAATTACGTTCGATACGCAAATTGGTTCCGATAAAAATTATGGGTTAAGGGTTATGCGTTAAGAGTTTACTCTCTCATTCAATTAATCATGACTCTTAACAATTTCGTAGTTTTCCTATTTCAGGCGCAATTTATTATGAGTAGTTTCGTTAAGATTTTGAGTAATTGTCATGAAAAACCTCCGTTCCATACTGATGTTTGTTACTATGAGTTTTATTTTATCATCGTGCAGTTTATGGAACAAAGTATTTCCGCCAAAGTATGGC
>JBIOGV010000352.1:0-3516 GCA_044448365.1 Chitinophagales bacterium | reverse complement strand
TTCATTACTAAAGCCATGTTCAGTGAATCTTTTCTTGCGAGGGCTGTTTGCAGATCCTGGATATAGGCATCTTTTGCTCCAATATTATCCAGGGATTTTTTTATGCTTTCTGCCTGTGAAGAAGAAACTACAGAAAGATCCTGCAATTGTCTCAAAACTGTTGTGTTATTTTCTTTCAGGAAGTCTACCTGCTTATTCAAATCAGCAATCCTGGTGTTAAGATTTGAATTTTGATTTTGAAGATCGTCCCGCTGGCGCGCCAGGTTATCCTTATCGGTGTTACAATTGGTCAGATCGCCTTGGACAACTGTTAGTTTTGTGCTGAGTGTATCGTAGCGGGCAAGGCATCCCTTATATTTTTTTGAACTTACACAGGAGAATAGAAGGGTGGAAAGGCATAAAGCAAAAAATATTGATTTCATTATTAAAGATTTGGTTGTTAAAAAATCAAAAATGCAAATTTCACTTGAACAATTTACCAAAATCTTGTTAATGATGAATTGAGATCAATCATTGTTTCTTTCTTTCAGGTTCGGGATACTGTGTTAGCCCGCGACCTTAGGATCTCCTAAATCCTATTCCCGCCCTTTTCTTCTCATACTAAAAACTATAAAAAGAGCAGCTGCAGCAATTGAAACCAGGGTCACAATCGGCAACATGATAATTATTTACGTGTGTGGGGTCGAGTATTATTCAACGGCTGTGGTTTTCATTTTTTTTCAAATTAACATCTGTCTCTTTTTTGCAGCAATTATATTTGCCAGATATATTATATTGTTTCTTATTCATGCTTTCACGTAAAAAAAGACGACGGTTACGGTTTATATTTTTAGCTGTTCTGGCTGCTTTGTTGATGTTAGCCGGCTATCTTGGTTATCAATGGTGGTTGTATGGAAGAGCAAGGTTTGTTCGTTATCCTGAATTCGGGATTTCAATCCCGGAAGAATATCCGATTCATGGCATTGATGTTTCAAAATACCAGCAAATAATTGCATGGGATGCTGTAAGCACGATGCAGGTAAGAAACATTAAGCTTGGTTTTGTTTTTATAAAGGCAACAGAGGGTATTGACAATATGGATCCTCAATTCAAAAGAAACTGGCGGCGATCAAAAGATGCTGGAATGATACGTGGAGCCTATCATTTTTTTTTGCCGGCAAAAGACGGACGAATGCAGGCGGAAAATTTCATCAATGCAGTCGATCTGGAAACCGGGGATCTTCCTCCCGTTCTTGACATTGAACAAACCTATGGTGTTTCAAAAGAAGTTATAAAAAACGAAATGAAGAAATGGTTGGATATTGTAGAAACGAATTACAATGTGAAGCCTATCATTTATACGAATATTGATTTTTATAAACAAAATCTTGGAAATGATTTTGATGATTATCCTTTATGGGTGGCCCATTATTATCAACCCCGGCAGCCACGGATCAAAAGAGACTGGATATTCTGGCAGCATAACGACAATGGAAGAGTAAATGGTGTTCTCTCCCCGGTTGATTTCGATGTATTCAGTGGTGATTCCATTGCATTCAGCCAGATATTGATCAAGTAATCATGTACCTTGCTTCATTGAAACTCATCGTATGTCAGAGGGAATGGAACCTGATACAAAAAAATATTTGTTGAAAGTTCTTAATTCCCTGTTTATCGGGTTGCTTTGGTTATCATTAAATGTTTTGGGTGGGCTATATTTTGGATACGGTATCATTGAAAAAAAATTATCTCTTTATAATATTCTTTTTTTCTTTTGGTTTGTTTTAAGTCTTCTTGCGCTGTTATATTACTACTATCGTATTTGGAAAAAATAATTTAGCTGCTATGGTCGGCTATAATCAGCCATCGGCCATTGATCTTTTGAAACAATAAATTATAATAACCACCCAGGTCACCGATGCTTCGTTGAAGCATCCATTTTCCCACAACGTAGTAATATTCACCCGAAAGCTTTCTTACAAGTATGATCTCAAATGAAAGTTTGCCCATGGCTGTTGTATCCGGGTAGGATCTTTTATAGTTATTCAAAGTCTTTTGCCAGCCCCGGTTGATTCCATTTTTACCAATGAACATCAAGGAATCATTTTTCCAATAGCCTTGCATAAATCCTTCGACATCTCCCCGGTTCCATGATTTTGTTTGTTGATCCAGAATTTTTCTTATACTTATTTCATCTTTTGATTGACCAAAAGCAGTAAACGAAATGAGTAATAGAAATAAAAGAATTATTTTTTTCATCTTAACAATTTTTGAAAATAGAAGGCGTACTATCAAAATGACGACCCCTGGTGCATGCAGATTTAACTGGAGTTCCGTTTAATCAAATTTAATGCCTCGCAACTCGGTTGCGAAATATATCTTTGTAATTTTCATAACCGGTTCGATCGTGTTTTCGAATCTAACTTTGATAAAATTCAGATCATGAGCAGGAAAACTATATTTTATATTATTTTTTTTTCTTTACTTTTAATTGCATTTTATGCTGTTCTGATCAGGGTGATACCTGGTTTTACCAGGTCTAAATTACCACCCATCAGTTACGTTCAACCCTTCTCCTTTACGAACCAGGATGGAAAAATAATTACGCAGAAAGATGTTGAAGGAAAGGTTTACCTGGCGAATTATTTTTTTACTACCTGCCGAACGGTTTGCCCAAGAATGAATAGTGAAGTGAAAAAAGTTTATGAACATTTTAAAACGGAAAGGGATTTTTTGATCTTATCACATACTTCTATGCCGGCGACTGATTCTGTAAACAGATTGAAGCGCTATGCAGATTCAATAGGAGTAACGACTCCAAACTGGATTTTTTTAACAGGAAGAAAAGATAGCTTGTACAGGCAGGCGAGAATAAGTTATAAGATTGACGACCCCAACAATAATGTGGTCAATATTGATGATGATTTTTTACATACCCAATTCATGGCGTTGGTCAATAAAAAGGGGGAGGTAGTAAAGATTTATGATGGCCTGCGCGAAACCGAAATAAATGAATTGATAAAGGATGCCGAACGACTACTGAGAGACTAGTAAACTTTAAAGAAAGTTAAATGATTGCTTATGAAGATCGAAGTGGATGATATTCTGCGACGCAACGGCTTAAGCGTAACCGTGAGCCGGAAAAAAATTTTGAATTTATTTCTGAATGTGCCTGGAGCATTAGCACATGGCGATATAGAAAAAAAAGCAGGCGAAAAATTTGACCGGGTCACTGTTTATCGCACACTGCAAACTTTTGTTGAAAAAGGGATCATCCATCTCATCCCTACCACTGATAATTCTGTTCGCTACGCATTGTGTAAAAATAATTGTACCGAAGATCATCATCAGGATAATCACGTTCATTTTACCTGTCTTCAATGTGATACCACTCTTTGCCTTGAGGAGGTTCTGATTCCTGAAATAAGATTTCCCAAAGGATTTTCTGCTCATGAAATGCAAGTAGTGGTAAAAGGAACCTGTAAGGATTGCAACCAATAAAAAGCCCCAGTGTAGAAACAATGGGACTAAGGTTAA
>JBIOGV010000351.1:0-3518 GCA_044448365.1 Chitinophagales bacterium | reverse complement strand
TCTTTCCTTCTTGCGGTACCGTAGCCAATTACTACTATCTCATTTAAGCTGGCGCTGGAGGCAACAAGCGAAACCTCAACTGAGGTCCTTCCCGTAATACCTACTTCCACTGAGGCATAGCCAACAGAAGAAATTATCAGGGTTGTGGTACTTGTTGGAACAGTTAAGCTAAATGTTCCATCGGTTTTTGTGGTCGTACCGGCGCTGGCGCCTTTAGCGATCACAGAAACACCCGCAAGAGGCGCTGCGTCCTTGCTGTCAGAGACTTTCCCTGTAATTGTTTTTTGTGCTGAAAGAGATTGTGTGAGGATTAACAGCAGTATGGATAATCCAATACTGCGGAGCAGTAGTTTTACAAGCATAATCGTTAGTTTTTCTTTAGATGCTATAAATGTAGGCAATATGTATAATCCACACAAAATTTTTTTTAATAATTTTTTAATGCCGATTTCCGACTAAATTATCTTAATTAAAAAAAACAAGAAGGATACTGTTAATACCTTTGCAACCTGTACCTTAAGGTCAATAAATAATTACAGAGCCAACTGATATTTTTTATGTACTCAAAAGAAGAATCAACTAAATTTCAGAAAGCCACCGATTCTTTTCTCAAAGAACTTAAAAAGTCCCGCCTGGATGATAAAGCCGGGCAGGGAATTGCTGAAAATAAAATTCAAAGCCTTCGAAATGTTCTGCGTTTTCATGAATACCGATACTATATATTAAATGATCCTCTTATTTCGGACTTTGAATACGACCAGATCTTTAAGGCTCTTGAAAAGATTGAAAAAGAAAATCCCTCACTTATCTCTATCGATTCTCCGACACAACGGGTTGCCAAAGGATTAACAAAAGATTTTCCTGCTGTTCAACATTTGGTGCCGATGCTGTCATTAGATAATTCATACAACAGCGAAGACCTCATCGATTTCGACCGGAGAGCAAAAGAACTGACAGGCGTGGATAAGATTGAATATTGTGTAGAACCAAAATTTGACGGCGCCAGCATTTCATTGATTTATGAAGATGATCTTTTAGTTCGTGGTGCTACAAGAGGTGATGGCGTGCAGGGCGATGATATTACCGTCAATATAAAACAAATCCGTTCCATTCCCCTTTCTGCTAAATTTTCAAAATATAATATTCAGCAAATAGAAATAAGAGGAGAGGTTCTCATTAATAAAAACAATTTTTCAAAATATAATGAGCAATTAATGGAACAGGGTTTGGCCCCGCTCGCGAATCCGCGTAATGCTGCATCGGGAACCCTGCGGATAAAAGATCCAACTGAAGTTAAAAAAAGAAGTCTTGAAGCATTTGTTTACAATATGAGCGATTATACTTTGATGACCGGCAGGCAACTTCCCAAAGAATTAAAGACGCATTCGGGATCGCTTGAAATGCTTTGGGAACTTGGATTCAGAAGCCCGCAAAAAGAAAAAAAACTGCTGAAAGGAATTGATGGAGTTATTGTTTATTGCAATGAATTCGAGTTGAAGCGTGATGGCCTCCCTTATGAAATTGATGGAATGGTGATCAAGGTAAACGATATTGAATTGCAGGATAAAATGGGAATGACCACTCACCATCCACGCTGGGCAATTGCTTATAAATTCAAAGCAAGACAAGCCACAAGTAAGTTATTAAATGTAGAATTCCAGGTAGGCCGAACCGGTTCCATTACTCCTGTTGCCAAGATTCAACCCGTACCCATTGGTGGAGTTACCGTTGGCTCGATTTCACTTTTTAATGAAGATGTGATCCGTGAGAAGGATTTAATGATTGGTGATTCCGTACTTGTGGAAAGAGCAGGCGATGTAATTCCCTATATTGTAAAATCACTTGCAGATGCAAGAACAGGTAAAGAAAAGAAAATTCACTTCCCCAAAAACTGCCCTGTTTGTAACAGCAAATTATTTAAAGAAGAAGGTGAAGCAGCATGGCGCTGTATAAATATTGAATGTCCCGCCCAGGTAATTGAACGCATTATACATTTTGTAAGCAAGGATGCTATGGATATCCGGGGATTTGGTGAAGCCAACGTAAAAAAATTTTATGAGCTTGGTTTGCTTAAAGATATTCCTGGGATTTATAAACTTGGTTTTGACAGGATCAGTTCATTGGAAGGTTTCGGGAAAAAATCAATTGATAATTTGCAATCCGCAATCAGTAATTCAAAGACCCAGCCTCTGCATCGTCTTATTTTCGCTCTTGGAATCCGTTATGTTGGCGAAACCACGGCAAAGACCGTTGCCCAGCAGGTAAGCCATCTGCTGGATCTGAAAAATTATTCGATAGAAGATCTGCAAAACATGGAAGATATAGGTCCCAAAGTTGGGGGAAGCATTCACCAGTTCTTTCAAAATAAGGATAATATTTCAATGCTTCACCAACTTGAAAAATTAGGTGTGCAATTTAAAAATCCCAAGAAAGATCATGCCACGGGTGGTAACCTGGAAGGACTTAGTTTTTTATTTACCGGCACCATGCCCACGTTGAAACGTAGTGATGCAGAAGAAATGGTCGAGCAAAATGGAGGAAAGATCGCAAGCGGTGTCAGCAGCAAATTAAATTACCTGGTTGTTGGAGACGACGCGGGAAGTAAATTGGAAAAAGCAAAAAAGATCAATACCATTAAAATAATTTCTGAAGCTGAATTTTTAAAAATGCTTAGTTAACAAAAAGCTTATTTTTTTTCCAACAACTAATTTTTCTTCAAATTTTTAGCAGCTCCGGTTTGAAAACATTTTTTTACACAAAGAATACAAAAGAACTTAGCGACTCTGCAAACTTAGTTTCATTGCGTGAAATCAAATGGACATTATCAACTTTTCCTGTCGCGATGATGCGAGATACTTCACTAACTTTATTCTCCAATTCGAAATATTATGCTTCAATCACAAACACTCAAATTTTTAAAGGAATTAAGGAAGAATAACAATAAGTCCTGGTTTGATGCCCATCGCAAACAATATGAAGAAGCTAGGAATGATTTCGAAAATTTTATTCAGTCCGTGCTTGACAAACATAGTAAGAATGATATTGACTTAAAAGAACTAACAGCAAGAAAATGCATGTTTCGCATTAATCGTGATGTTCGTTTCTCAAAAGATAAGTCTCCTTACAAAACAAATTTTGGCGCCAGCATGGATAAAGGCGGAAAAAAATCCGGGCTGGCAGGATATTATTTTCATCTGGAACCGGGTAAAAGCTTTTTAGGCGGGGGTCTTTGGATGCCGGAACCCGGTTCAATGAAAAAAGTGAGACAGGAAATTGACTATTGTTTCGATGAGTTCAAAAAAATCACCGGCTCAAAAAAATTTAAATCTGTTTATGGCGATCTGTACACAGGAGAAGGTATGCAATTGTCTAAAGTACCGCAGGGATTTGAAAAGGATAATCCGGCAGCCGAATATCTGAAATTTAAAAGCTGGTTAGTATTAACTGATATAAGTGATACAGAACTCACATCAAAAAGCCTGGTTGCAAAAACGGTTGATGCATTTTGTTTAATACAG
>JBIOGV010000350.1:0-3526 GCA_044448365.1 Chitinophagales bacterium | reverse complement strand
ATTTTCCGTGATACTGTTTTATCGCAGGCAGAGATCGATCATTCAAAAGATGTTTTTCTTAATCTGCCTTTTTATAAAACCATTTTGTACAACCCCGAAACCCAGGCGTGGCTCATGGGAGTTCGCATCAATAAGAATATAATGAACTCCAGGAAAAGAATAGGAGTCGTACAATCCATAACCAGCAAGGCAAAAGATTTTGGAAAAACAAATGACCTGGAGATTTACCTGAGTGGCCTGCCATTGATACGAACTGAAATGGCTACGCGGATTGCCAATGAGATGCAATGGTTCCTTTTAGCCTCTGTTATACTATCTGCCCTGATCCTGCTTTTATTTTTTCGCTCTGTTGGCACTACGCTTTTATCACTGGGAGTTGTCATAACAGGAGTTGTATGGAGTCTCGGTACCCTTCATTTACTGGGTTATAAGATCACCTTGCTCACAGCACTTATTCCTCCTCTTGTTGTAGTAATAGGAATTCCCAACTGCATCTACTTTCTTAATAAATATCACACAGCTTTCAATGATACGGGCGACAAGAAAAAATCGCTGGTTGAAATGATTGGCCGAATGGGTGTAGTAATGCTTTTCTGCAATCTGAGTGCAGCTATTGGTTTTGCTGTGTTCGCATTGACCCGCAGTGATGTTTTAAAAGAATTTGGAGTGGTGGCGGGTTCAAACATCATGTTGTTGTTTTTTATTTCACTGGTATTGATCCCCGTAGTATTGAGTTATATGCCGGTGCCAAAATCCAGGCATACAAAATACCTGGATAGCCCAACCCTGAACCGCTGGCTCGACAGACTTGAATACTGGTCTTTAAACCATCGAAAGTTTATTTATGCAGCCACATTCATTATCGTAATCGGTGCCATTGCGGGCATCTTCAAATTGAAATCTGTTGGGTATATCGTTGATGATCTTCCCAAATCTGATAAGATGTACACCGATCTGAAGTTTTTTGAAAAAAATTTTAAAGGGGTAATGCCGCTGGAAATTATTGTAGGTACCAAATATGGTATTGCAAAACCCTTTAGCAACCTGGAAAAAATCGATACGCTCTCTCAATACATCTCCTCGATACATGATATTGCCAGGCCTTTAAGTATCGTTGAGGGGTTAAAATTTGCCAAACAGGCATTGTTTGAAGGGGACAGCAATAATTACTCTATGCCAACAATAGAAGATGCCCCGGCTCTTAAAGAATACCTGAATCTTAAAACTGATACAGCGGGTAACAAAAATTCATTTTCAAAATTGGTATCAAGTTTCATGGATAGTTCTAAACACCAGGCGCGCATTAGCGTAAATATGGCTGATGTAGGAAGCAAAAGGTTACCGGGTATACTCGACAGCATTCAGTCAAAGGCAGGAGAATTGTTTGGAGATACTGCAAAATATAAAATAACCCTGACGGGCACCAGTGTTACTTTTTTAGAAGGAAGCGATTTTATTATTCACGGCCTGAAGGAAAGTATTATGTGGGCCTTCCTGCTGATCGCATTATGTATGCTTTATCTTTTTCGTTCTTTCAGAATATTAATATGCTCACTTATCCCGAATATCATTCCCCTGCTGATTACAGCCGGGGTAATGGGCTGGGTAGGTGTTCCATTAAAACCATCAACTGTATTGATATTCAGCGTTGCCCTCGGTATTGCTATCGATGTTACGATTCGTTTCCTTGTTAATTACAAACAGGAACTGGCCCTTCATAATCATGATGTGAAAACAACAGTGATTGAAACCATTCATAGTACCGGCATCAGTATAATTTATACCAGCCTGGTACTAATTGCCGGTTTTATAATTTTTTGTTTCAGCGGATTTGGTGGAACAAAAGCCTTAGGCTGGCTTACATCCCTTACTCTTATCACAGCTACACTAACAAACCTGGTTCTTCTGCCTGCAATTTTGATTTCAACCTCTCCGAAAAATAAAACCTCCTCTGAATAAAATTGGGAAACAGGATTTTATTTTTCTATTGTAATACTTCTTCCAGTTTCCTGTCTAATTGATCCCCTCTTAAACTTTCAGCAATTATTTTTCCATCAGGCGCAACCAACACATTAAATGGGATCCCATCAAAACCAAATGCAGAGACTGCAAGACTGTTCCATTCGTGCAGATCACTAACCTGTGTCCACGAAAGTTTATCTTTCTGAATAGCATTTATCCAATCATCTTTTTCCCTGTCTAATGAAACGCCAAGGATCGTAAAATTTTTGTCTTTGTATTTGTTATACACTTTTACAACGTTGGGATTTTCCTGCCTGCAGGGCATACACCAACTTGCCCAAAAATCAACCAATACATATTTCCCCTTAAATGAACTGAGTTTTATTTCATTCCCGTTGATATCAGGTAAAGAAAGTTCGGGTGCCTGCTTATTTACCCAGTCGGCCCCCTGTTGTTGCTGTATTTTTTGTTTTGACAACTCCATCTGCCTGTCATTCATTTCCTTTATGGCAGCAATGCCACTATGGTTAGGAAATCTTTTTACAAGGCCATTCAATAATGCCTGGTAATCATTCATAGAAAATAGCTGAGAATAGCTGCCCAGGGCCCAAACACTTGTAATGGGATCATCAGAATTTTTTATGAACCCGCTCACGTAATTCTGAACCTCCTTTAACTGGGATTCCCCCTTATTGTTTAAACTTAGTAAACTACTATCGGATGCCCCCGATTTTTTTAAACTATCCATTTCACGGCCGAGCCAGTATAGTTCGGTCCATTTACCGGAGGCAGAAATTGAAAATTCCTTTAAAGACTTACTGGCGGCCGAACCTTTTACTTCATAATCATTCTGATTCTTGGTATCAGCATTTACAATAATTTTTGAAGCATCATTTATTATATAGGCAAAGGGGTATGGCTGGCTTTTCAATGACAGGCTGAACAACGATTCTTCTGAGGCATTCGTCTTTAAATGATAGGAGCCATCACCGGAAATAATGGAAGAATCTGCTATGATTCTCTGGCTGCTGGCTAACGAAGTTTCCTCCAGATAGACCGTTTTTTCATCGTTGTTTTTAATAGTTCCGCTTACTTCAAATACCTTTTTAACCTGTGGTTTGCAGGAGATAAAAAATGAAAGAAGAAAGAGGAAGAAAAATATTCTTAGTATCATTCATTCAGGATTTTAATTTTCTGGATAAAATATCATTGGTCATCTTTGGATCAGCGGTTCCCTTTGATAATTTCATTACCTCCCCGACAAATAAACCCATTAATCCTTTCTTTCCTTTTTTATAATCATTTACCTTTTCGGGGAATTTATGTAAGACCTGTTCGACCAGGTTTTCAATAGTAGCGGAATCGCTGTCCTGTAACCAATTCTTTTCTTCAGCAAGTTTACGGGGTTCTGCATTAATATTCCTTAGTAATTCAGTAAAAAGTTTGGTAGAGGCAATTGAAAAACTCAATTTTCCTTCATCGATCATTTGGATAATAACAGCAATTTTTTGAGGACTCAGTGGAAACTGATCGATCTCTGCATGGTTGTCATTTAGCCAGGATT
>JBIOGV010000349.1:0-3528 GCA_044448365.1 Chitinophagales bacterium | reverse complement strand
TGAGGGTGTTGAATATATAAAGATCAATGCAAATGGCAGGCAGGGTTTATTAGTAGCTATTATTAAACAGCCCAATACAAATTTGATCAGCCTTTCGAACGAGATGCAAAAAAAAGTGGAAGATCTGAAAAAAATCCTTCCGCCAGGAATAACTATCAGCCCTTACTACGTTCAGGCAGATTTTGTAAACGATTCAGTAAAAAGTGTAACCGATAGTTTGTGGATTGGATTAGCATTGGCAATTTTTGTTGCTATCATTTTTTTGCGCTCCCTAAAGGCCAGTACTACCATTTTAATTACCATACCTGTTACGATTTGTCTTACCCTGCTAATAATGTATACTGTTGGCTATACATTCAATATTATGACGCTCGGCGCTATCGCGGCGGCCATTGGTTTAATCATAGATGATGCGATCGTTGTAGTGGAACAGATACACCGAACGCATGAAGAATATCCCGGCGAACCCTCAGTGACGATCGTAAAAAAGGCAATTCATTATTTATTACCGGCGATGATCGGTAGTTCCATGAGCACCATTGTGATTTTTATTCCTTTTGAAATGATGAGTGGGGTGGCCGGCGCTTATTTTAAAGTAATGACCAATACAATGATCATTATTCTTGTATGCTCATTTTTTGTGACATGGGTTTTTTTGCCGGTTCTTTACCTGTTATTGACAAAAACCGGAAAACAAACAAAGAAAAAGAATGAAAAACCAGTTATAGTAAAAAAACAAAAATGGGTTTCTTTTTTTATACATAGACCCTATCTCAGTTTTATTATTGTTGGCCTGCTTGGATTTTTGATCTGGTTCATTCTGCCAAAACTTCAAACGGGTTTTTTGCCGGAAATGGATGAAGGCAGTATTGTACTGGATTACAAATCGCCACCGGGAACTTCGTTGGAAGAGACCGACCGAATGTTGCAGGAAGTGGAAAAGATCATTGCAAAAGTTCCGGAGGTGGAAGCTTACTCGAGGAGAACCGGAACACAAATGGGTTTCTTTATTACAGAGCCGAACAATGGGGATTACCTGATACAACTTAAAAAAACCCGCAAGCGCAGCACAAATGAAGTGATCGCCGGTATTCGCCAGCAGATAGAATCAACCCAGCCTGCTCTCCAAATTGATTTTGGACAGGTGATCGGTGATATGTTAGGCGATTTGATGGAATCAGTCCAGCCAATTGAAATAAAAATTTTCGGAAATGATAACAATAAACTTCATATTCTTTCAGAGCAGGCAGCATCTATTGTTGAAAACATAAAAGGGACAGCAGATGTATTCAACGGCATTGTTATTTCGGGTCCCTCTGTAAGCATCATTCCAAACAATCTTGTCCTTGCCCAATATGGATTAACTCCTCAATCCTTACAAACCCAGGTACAATTGGCGTTGCAGGGTGTAATCGCAGGAAATATCCTGGAAAAAGAACAATTGTCAATCATACGCCTCGTCTATACAGGAAATATTACTCAAAGTGTTGAGGGAATCAAAAAATTAAAGATCTTTTCATCCTCGGGAAGATTGATACCCATAACAAATATTGCAACAGTACAGGTGAACACCGGCGATGCTGAAGTGCAGAGAGAAAATCTGCAATCAATGGGAGTGATAACCGGCAGACTCGAAAGCCGCGACCTGGGAAGCACTATGAAAGAAATTCAGCAAAAAATAGCCTCAAAAATTACCTTGCCACAAGGTTATCATATCGAATATGGCGGGGCCTATGCCGAGCAGCAAAAATCCTTTCATGAATTGCTGATGATCCTGATCACATCAAGCCTTTTGGTATTTTTAGTCATACTCTTCTTATTCAGAGATTTTTTTGTAGCGCTACTCATTCTCATACTTGCGGTTTTAGGGATAGCAGGCAGTTACCTGGCTCTTTTTATTACCAACACTCCATTAAATGTTGGAAGTTATACGGGGCTGATTATGATAGTGGGTATCATTGGCGAAAATGCAATCTTTACCTTTTTACAATTCAGGGAATCATTTAAGGATAATAAGAATGTGGATGAATCTATTATCTATTCAATTTCTACGAGGTTGCGTCCGAAATTAATGACTGCTCTCGGAGCTATTATTGCATTAACGCCATTGGCATTGGGCATGGGTACGGGTGCACAGTTACATCAGCCCCTGGCTATTGCAGTAATTGGTGGTTTTATTATTGCGTTACCCTTATTGCTGATTGTTCTTCCATCTATGCTGAGATTGATCAGGCATCGTTGAGGAAAGTTTCAAAAGTTCAAGCGTTCCATAGTTTCACAGTTCGGTGAACTTGCAAACTGGTGAACTTTGAAATGTCGAAACTCTAAAAATTATAAACAATCACCGGCATTAGTTGATGATAATTGTATTGAAGATTAATAAAAACCGAATTCTTTTTTTGTTTGGGGGCTTTTAATTTTGCATACCTGTGATAATTGTTTACAACTTGTCTGCCGGTCAGGAATCCAAGGGCCGCGCCGGCCACTACATCGGTTATCCAGTGTTGGTTTTCTGTAATCCGGCTTAAGCCTATCAGTGTCGCAGCAGAATAAGAAAGTATTGGGATAAGAGGACGATCTCTATATTCCATAGCGAAAACAGTTGCAACTGCAAAAGCAACGGTTGTGTGGCCGGATGGAAAAGAACTGTTTGTACCCTTTCCATTAATATCTCTTCCATTGGAGCTAAAGGGCCCATGAAATTTGGGTTCAACCTCATTTGAATTAGGATCATAATAGGACGGACGCTGACGGCCACTTAAAAATTTAAGCAGGCTTTCCATTACCCCTCCGGTTATGTAGGCCTGCGTTGCGAGCAATGTGGTTGTTTTTATTTTTTCATTTTTAGATATAAAGCCATATGCGCCTAATGACGCAAGCAAGTATGTTTCATAAGCACCGCCAAACATAGTGACATCTTTACTCACATTTCTTACTCCGGCATTATGATCCCTGAGGTCGAGCGCAAAACGTTGTACAGGTTCATCGGCAAAAAAAAGGCTTCCTTCCACCAATGAAAACTCTGCAAAACGAACCCAGTCTTTTTTTGTAAAATGGAAGGGAGCAGTAATTTCCTGCTTCAGATCACTGCCCAGTAAAATAAAATAGGAGGAGAATGTGATCTTTGTATTTTGGTTATACGCCCCGGTGTTAATATTATTTTTTTGTCCTCCGGCACTGTCTGTCTTCTTACTTAAGCTATCCAGTTTTTTAATTAGCGTATCTGGTTTTTGGGAAAACCCAATTATGGATAATAACAAGCAGGCAAATACCAATAGTTCTTTTTTCATCGCCAATTCCTGAATTTTCTAACTTCAATACTAACTAACATATTTCGTTTTTATAGAAAATAAAATGTGCCCTTTTTATAAATGATTCAACTCAAAACGAGATCTTTCATCCATAACAAGAGGAGAACCTTTCCCTAAAATGAGCCAAATAAATGAAAAAAACAAATACCACGCTTTGTAAGGAACATAACAGTATCATAATTTATTGCATAAAAATCATCACTCGACCTGGCTTTTT
>JBIOGV010000348.1:0-3549 GCA_044448365.1 Chitinophagales bacterium | reverse complement strand
GCATCATTTGGATGTGCTGGAATCGATGGCGAAAGTGAAAGAGAAATATTTTGGAGAATACCCCTGGGCAAAAGAAAAGATCGGCATCGTAGAAACACCGCATTTAGGAATGGAACATCAAACCATGAATGCATATGGAAATAAATTCCGTTATACACAGGTCGGCGGTCATGATTTCGACTGGTTGATGAATCATGAGTTTGGCCATGAATGGTGGGGAAACAAAGTAACGGCAAAGGATTGGGCAGACTATTGGATACATGAGGGTATTGAAAGTTTTGCAGACGTGCTGTACATTTTAGACCTGGAAGGCGAAAAGGCCTATATCGAACAATTTAAAAATATCTTGCCCACCATTGCTAATAAAAAGCCAATCATCCAGGGAAAGGATATGGATGAAGAAACAGCTTACATCGATGACATTTATGGCAAAGGCGCTTTTTTCATGCACACATTGAGATACGTGATCGGCGATAGCATTTTTTTTCCAACACTGAAACAACTGGCAACTTCCCCTCAATACACTTATGACAACCTTGTGAACACGGATGATGTCCGGCAATTATTCAGCAAAGCCTCCGGTATGGACCTGAAACCACTATTCGATTTTTATTTGCGGAGCACACAAAAACTGGAAGTGCATGTAGTGATCACAAAAACTAATCAATACAGGATACAACTGCAGAATTTCGAGGGCTCGCTGCCGCTTGATGTTGTTACAGACCGGGGGAAAAAACGATTAATGATTGACAGGAAAGGAATTCTTGTGCAAAGTTCTGTGCCGCCTGGGGTTGACCCTGACTGTTATTATCTAAAAAGAGTGATCAGTGAATAGAAACCCGGAATTTGATTGTGACTTACCGGTTTTTCCGCAGCGCCGTATAAAAGATTCTTTTTTTTCTTTGAAAGTATATAGATTCAGACTCCCCTGCTCCCTGTTGTGTTGAGCATTCTATTTTTTATTTAAAAAAATGCCGGGCATAGCCCGGCAAATTGTATCATTTTAAAACCTGTTATTGATTAGTTTGTTCATCTGACCCCACTACTTCATAGCTGACAGCGCCATTGTCTGATCTTTGTTTGAAATAGAAATTATCGGGTGATACAAATAAAGTTTGCCCGTTGATAGTTACCTGCCTGCTGTTATCAGGAAGTTTCGAAACTATATCACCAACCCGCAGTTGATTGGAAGAATTAACGTTCGCATCATCAGAATTATTGATCTCACCATTTTTACCTACTACTGTATAGACCACTTCATTTTTATCGTTAGCACCTTCCTTGTAATAAGTGCCGTTAAATTCATAAAACTTTTCACCATTTACAGTAACTGCTTTAGCACCTTTCGGCAATTCTGAAACAACAGCGCCCATCGGGGCATCCACCACTTCGTATTGATTATCGCCATGATCACGGTAGTACACTCCGTCATAATAATAATAAGGCATACCGCCCCAATAGAACGGGTAGTAACCATAAGGAAGTGTATTCACACAAATGCCAAATGGTGCATACACGGGTTCATAAAAACCATTATAATAACTATAAAACAAACCGTTACCATAATAATATGGATAGCCCCCAAAAGAAATAGAAATGAAACTTCTCGGAAGAATTGAATAATGACTGTATCCTCCATATGTATAACGACGCGGAAAATAACCATAATTATAACGGTTATAATTATTATAATGATTAGAATAACCATTAGAATAACCTCTTCTTCCGTAATCATACCTGGCAATACTGTTAGTGCGGAAAGAATTATTTACTCTCGTTAGGTTGCTTTGATAATTCACCCGGTTGTTACGCTGAATAAAAGAATTGTTGTTGTTGTCCTGCGAACGAACGCGGGAAGAAAAGGATGAAGTATTATTTCTATTGTCCCTGTTCAACGTCTGAAAGTTTTGCCTTGATTGGTTGAAATTCGTTGGACGGTCCTGCCTTCCGCCAAAAGAATTGTTCTGACGCGAAAAGCTATTCTGATGAAAAGAGGAAGAATTTTGTCGGTTGCTGCCACCACCCCCGCCTTGATTACCCCCGCCATGATGGTCACCACGCTGGGCAAATGCTGGGGTTATGAAACCAGCTGCTACAAGCAGCAGGAAGGAATATTTTTGTAGAGTTTTCATATATGACTGTGTTTATCTTATTAGAAGATAATTCTTATTGAATGTATCCTAAAATTAAGCCAATAAAAAGCTATTATTTGTTAATTTCTTTAATAAAAGACGTTAAAGGAAGATTTCACAGGTCTTTTTACGATCCCAAATAAAAAATTAAGGAAGCAAAAGCTTCCCTAATTTTTTTGAATGTTTGTTTTAGTTCCTTTGATCTTCTTAAACGTGACCCGAAGCAACCATGGCATCTGCCACCCGTACAAAGCCTGCAATATTTGCTCCCTTCACATAGTCAGTCATTCCATTTGAAGTTTTTCCAAACTGTATGCATTGCTCGTGAATATTGTGCATGATTACTCTCAACCTGCTTTCCACTTCTTCTTTTGTCCAATACATACGGATTGAATTTTGTGACATTTCAAGACCAGAAACTGCTACACCGCCTGCATTGGAAGCTTTTCCGGGTGCATACAATATACCGTTGTTTTGAAAAACAGAAATAGCTTCCGGGGTGCAAGGCATGTTGGCGCCTTCTGCCACTAACATGCAACCATTATTTACCAACTCAACGGCGTCCTGCTCGCAAATTTCATTTTGAATGGCGCAGGGCAAAGCAACATCACAGGGGATGCTCCATGGCTTTTCTCCTTCGAAATAATCGCAATTGAAATGTTCGGCATATTCTTTTACACGTCCTCTGCGTTCATTTTTTAATTCCATCAGCCAGGCGAGTTTTTCCTTATCGATACCTTTTTTATCATAAATAAAGCCGTCACTGTCTGAGGCTGTAACCGGGATGCCACCAAAATCAATCGTTTTTTCAATAGCATATTGCGCTACATTTCCACTTCCTGATACCAGCACTTTTTTACCTTTTATGGTTTGGGATTTTGTTTTCAGCATCTCTTCAACAAAAAATAAAAGCCCATATCCCGTTGCTTCAGGACGAATAAGACTGCCGCCATAGGCAAATCCCTTACCGGTAAGCACGCCATTAAATTCGTTTCGTAAACGCTTGAACTGACCAAATAAAAAACCGATCTCACGGGATCCTACACCGACATCACCGGCAGGAATGTCTGTATCTTTCCCGATATGATGAAAAAGTTCGCACATGAAGCTTTGACAAAAACGCATCACTTCATTGTCTGATTTTCCTTTAGGATCAAAATCAGAACCACCTTTCCCTCCACCCATCGGTAAAGTTGTGAGTGAATTTTTTAAGACCTGTTCAAAAGCGAGAAACTTTAAAGTGTCCAATGTTACATCGGGATGAAATCTCAACCCCCCTTTGTAAGGACCAATGGCGCTGTTCATTTGAACACGGTAACCACGATTCACACAGTAATTACCTTCATCATCTATCCATGGTACACGGAAAATGATAATGCGTTCTGCTTCGATCATCCGTTCTAAAATTGAAGTTCTT
>JBIOGV010000347.1:0-3592 GCA_044448365.1 Chitinophagales bacterium | reverse complement strand
GGGATTTATGACCATAACTGCTGCTGTGAGTTATGGCGAATTGAGCGGTATGTTTCCAAAAGCAGGCGGGCAGTATGTTTATTTGAAAGAAGCCTATAATCCTTTTACAGGTTTTTTATATGGCTGGAGTTTTTTTGCCGTCATACAAACAGGAACGATCGCCGCTGTAGGAGTTGCTTTTTCAAAATTCCTGGCATACCTGGTTCCTTCTGTCAGCGAAGACCTGGTTGCATTGAATTTAGGATTTATAAAAATCTCACCGGCTCAACTGGTTTCTATTGCATTGATCATTTTTCTTACCATAATTAATACCCGCGGTATCAAAAGTGGTAAACTTATTCAAACCAGTTTTACAACCATCAAGCTATTGAGTTTATTTGGCCTCATAGTTTTTGGACTGATACTCTTGAAGCCAGGTGTATGGACTGCCAACTGGACCCATGCGTGGGATCTTCATAAACTTAATTCGAATGGCAGCATTGAAAATTATACCATGATCGCTGCGATGGGTGCCATTGCAGCTGCAATGATCGGCTCTGTTTTTAGTAGCGATGCCTGGAACAACGTGACATTTATTGCCGGTGAGATAAAAAATCCAAAACGTAATATCGGTCTCAGTCTTTTCTTCGGAACATTGATCGTTACGATCATTTATGTTGCGGCTAATATTATGTATACAGCTGTGCTTCCCCTGCATAACATTGCCACTGCCGAAAAAGACAGGGTTGCCGTAGCGGCCGCCGACGTGATATTTGGCAATGCCGGTACCATCATTATCGCTCTCATGATCATGATCTCCACGTTTGGTTGTAACAACGGTCTTATTCTGGCAGGTGCAAGGGTATATTATACAATGGCAAAGGATGGATTATTTTTTAAACCGGCAGGTGAATTAAATAAGTTTGCTGTTCCGCAGTGGGGATTGTGGGTTCAATGTGTTTTGGCTTCAATTCTTTGTCTTAGTGGGAAATATGGCGATCTTTTAAATATGGTTTCTTTTGTTGTAGTGATCTTTTATGTTCTTACAATTATTGGAATTTTTATTCTTCGCAAAAAGAGACCCGATGCTGAAA
Source organism: Chitinophagales bacterium (assembly GCA_044448365.1). Taxonomy (GTDB): domain Bacteria; phylum Bacteroidota; class Bacteroidia; order Chitinophagales; family Chitinophagaceae; genus VBAU01. Next base: position 2,519 of record JBIOGV010000347.1, on the reverse strand, counting down.
GACCGTACAAAGCATTTGGTTATCCCGTGTTGCCTGTTATCTATATTATTTTAGGTATTGCATTTTGTTCGCTGCTGATCAAATACAAACCCGACTATACCTGGCCAGGATTGATCATTGTGTTAATCGGGGTTCCTCTTTATTTTATCGCCATCGCTGCGCGAAAGAAATAATCACCGAATTTTGCAGCATGGAAAATTTTCAAAAACTTTTCGATTCATTCACAAAATTGAAAGTGGGAGTGATCGGTGATGTAATGCTTGACACTTACATGTGGGGAAGGGTAGACCGGATATCTCCTGAAGCGCCGGTACCAGTCGTGGTGCTGGACAAAAAAGAATATCGTATTGGAGGAGCCGGCAATGTTGCTTTGAATTGTCATTCATTGGGATCACAGGTTTTTGTTCTCTCTGTTTTGGGTGATGATACTTCTGGATTGTTGCTCGAAGAGCTCTTCGAAGAAAATTTAATCGATACTTCTTATCTCGTGAAAAGTTCTTCAAGAAGCACCACCAATAAAACAAGGATCATCAGCCGCAACCAGCAAATGATGAGACTTGATGAAGAGATTACCGCAGATCTTGATAAGAAGGATGAAGAGAATTTATTACAGAAGGTCCGGTTGTTTATCCAGGCAAATGATCCTGATGTGATCATTTTTGAAGATTATAATAAAGGAGTGCTGACGGAACGAATTATTCATGAAGTGATCACCCTTTGTAAGGAAGCAGGAGTAATCACGGCAGTCGATCCCAAAAGAAAAAATTTTTTCTCTTACCAGCATGTCGACATTTTCAAACCCAATCTTACAGAGGTAAAAAAAGGGTTGAATCTTTTGTTTGAAGAAGCGGATCATTCCCTGTTGAGCAAAATTCATCTTGAATTGAGAAATATTCTTGAACACAGGATTTCCTTCATTACTCTTTCTGATAAGGGAGTTTTTTATCAGCAGGATGGCTCTGCTTCTTTGATTCCCTCGCATCTTCGCAATATTTCCGATGTATCAGGAGCCGGGGATACGGTGATTGCTGTAGCCGCTTTGGTATATGCAGCTACACAAAATGTTCATCTCATGGCTGAAGTCGCCAATATTGCGGGGGGATTGGTTTGCGAAGAAGTGGGAACAGTAGCGATCGATAAAACCAAATTACAGGGCGAATGTGAATTACTTCTTTCTTAAAGCCCCCTCTATCTCCCCCAAAGGTGAGAACCCACATACAAAACCTGAATTTCATTACCGCACAATTTTATTCAGGAGTTGAAGTGGCAGAACTTACTGCCTGGATTTATACTTCAGTACCGCTCCCTCTCCATCGGAGAGGGATAAGAGGGATGAAGCTACTCTCATGATCTTTCTTTAAAACCTGCTATGGCTTTGTTCAGCAGCCCTTCATAATTTACATACACTTCAAAAGCGATTTTTATGAGTGCAAAAATTAAAATGAAAATTTTTCCGGCGCCAAATAAAAGGAACATGCTTCCCAGGATCACTGCAAATTGCTGAATAAAAATTCTCATATAGGGTTGAAACATTTGCAGACCAAGAGGAGTAGTTTTATACAGGCCCGGCACAATGAATTCTGCAAACATTTTATAGCCATGGCTGATAAAGAAAACACCAAGCATGATCAGTGTATCCTGTGTCATTAGTTGAGGCCATTTGTAGAAGAAACTAAAGAATCCAAAATTGGTTTGATCGGCAATTCCAGAAACACTAAAAAATATTCCCATCTGCACAGCTACAAACAATCCATAATGCACAAGGAAAAAAAACATAAAGAAAAGACCGGAGACCCTTGTCTGCACCCCATTATTTTCCCAAATATCGGTTTTACGCACAGCGGTAATAATGGCCATTTTTACCAGGTTGTAAAAACCGATAATAATTGTTTCGAGGCAATACACCATAAATACTTCTTTTGGATTCCAGCCGAAGAACCAAACACCGATAACAGGCAATAGATTTGCGGCTATTAAAGAAATATCCGGTTGCGTTAGTGTTCGTTTAAACATTTTTTGAAAAACTTAAAAATTATTCGTTGTTAAACTAACTAATTTCGGGCACGAAACAAATACCCTTTAGTACTCATGTCAAAATTCACTATTGTCATTCATGGAGGAGCGGGAACGATTCTTAAAGAACACATGACGCCTGACCTGGAAGCCGCTTATACGGAAGGGCTCAAAGCGGGTGTGGAAGCCGGTTACGCTGTATTGGAGCAGGGTGGAACAGCCGTGAATGCAGCAAAAGCCGCCATCGTTGTATTGGAAGATAATGTTCTGTTCAATGCCGGGCGGGGTTCTGTTTTTACAAAAAAAGGTGTGCAGGAAATGGATGCCGCTATCATGAACGGGGCAACACTTGATGCCGGGGCTGTAGCCGGCGTTCGCAATGTGCGCAACCCGATCATGCTGGCAACAGAAGTAATGCTGCACAGCAATCATGTTTTTTTGAGTGGTAAGGGAGCCAATGATTTTGCGATCAAACAAGGTGTGAAGCTGGAACCTGATGAATATTT
>JBIOGV010000346.1:0-3609 GCA_044448365.1 Chitinophagales bacterium | reverse complement strand
GGCAATTGAAAATATTACTGCTGTTTTTCTTCCGGCTTTATCGCTGATAATGCCGGATATTAAGCCACCGAATGCACCGCCGAAAATGAAAATTGAATTGATATACGCACTGATATTATTTAGTTCATCCGGGTTTTTATCACCTAAAAGATCTTTGACAGCCACTGGTAAGTAAACAGACATGAGCGTGGATATAGTACCGGCAAAAGCAGTTCCCAAAAAACAAATGACAAACAATACCCAATGGTAACCCGTTATATTTTCCTTTTGATCCGTCATGATTGTTTTTTTAAATGATCATAACCCTGGGGTAAACGATTATACCCGTGATTCTTTAGCCGCTCACCCAATCCTTTATAAAAAGCAGGATCGGCAGGCGTAACAGTAGAAAGTCCGTCTACATAACGATTGTATAAACAGAATAAAGCGGCTATTAAAACTGTATCGTGTATTTCAATATCTGTTGCCCCGGCATCTTTCGCCTTTTGTATTGATTGGGTTGTTACAGCCTTACCGCTTTTTTGCACTTGCGCGGCAATCGTCAATAATGCTTTCATTTTATCGCTTACGGGTGCTGTATTTATATCCTTTTTTATTTTGGCTGAGGTACTTTCTTCTTCCAGTAAAATATTAGCAGCGGCTGTATGTGCTGCAGTACAGAACTTACATTCATTGCGATGAGATACAATCGTAGCAATTAATTCCCGTTCCCCTTCGGTTAAAGTTGAAGGACCACGCAAAAGAACCTGTGTTAATGCACGGATGGGCGCCGCACTATCTTTCCTGTATTCAAGTAAACCTGTAATCCCGGGAAGATGGTCTTCTAATGGTATGTAAGGCATTTTCAAATTTTATTTTTTTGTATTTGGATTAAAAGTTCTCCAGCTGTGCCAGAATTCCTGCGAAGCGTATAATGGTTTTAATGAAAAAGAAGTATCCATTCCTTTTCCATCAAGTCTGAAATGATGATTGTTGTAATCGATAATATCATTGTTCAAATGAAATACCGAATTTTCGTCTGGTCTTTCAAAGGCAAAAAAACTTTTATTGTCATTTGACAAAACAATTAGTACAGGAGTATTTTCGATTTTATCATTGATGATTCGTTCCGCTTTTAGTCTATTCCAATCATACGCTTTTCTTTCAACTCCAACTTTAATCCCAACCACCCATGATTTATCTTTCCAGGAAAGACTATCTGTGCCGGTTAATTTATTTTTACTCTTACCTGCTTCATAATTTCCGGTGGTATCATATGATTTTATGAATTCTGAATCGGCTTGCATGATAAGTGAGTTGGGATTTAGCTTTAACCATTCTGCCAATGAAGTTTGTGTACTGTATATTTCGGGCAGCTGCTGTCCTTTTAATTTTCCCGTAATCGCCTCACCGGTCACCTGTCGCCACCAGCTTTTTGTGGTTGCATCTTCAAACATGGCATTGAAATGATCCATGCCGACCAACCTGAACTTTTCAAGTTTCCCATTTACGATGGGTTGAAAGACTCTTCCTGTTCTACAAACCGTGCAGTACGTGATCATAACCGGTTCACCTCCGAGGGTATCCTGCACCTGGTGATGATAGCCTAAGAATCGTATGGGATATGCTTTTGCTTCGCCGTTCAAGGTTATACCAATCACTAATCTTCCTGAATCAACTTTATTGGAGGCAGCATTTACCATCAGCAGCTTTCCGGGTTGATAAAACATTTGATCCGCTGCCATTACAAAATTTGCCATATAAACTACTGCACTTACTATTGCAATCGGGATGATCAGTAACCATTTTCTTTTCCATTGAGATCTGAAAAGCCCAACTATAATCATTACTAAAAATAAAATTCTGAACGCCCAGCGCCACCTGTAAAAGAAATACGCAAGATCAATGCTTTTCATTTGCTGACTGCCGGGCATAGGCATAATGAAATAGACATTTGCTATTTCAAACAGCAGCAAACCCATCCAACCAAACCAAAAAAGTTTTTTCATAATTATTAGTTCATGGAATCAATAACAAAACTAAAAGCTCCTCCCGCGTAGAAACGAGGGAGGATTTTAGTACTGTATGCTTGTAAAACTATCAACGATTAAATTTTTTTTATAATAATAAACCGGAGCAACTAAAGGTCTCCCGCGTGGACACGAAGGAGTTTTTTTAGTTTGCTATGCTTGTAAAAAATTTATTGATTCAAAATCTAAAAAGTTTCGAAAGTAACTAAGGTCTCCCCCGTAGAAACGGCGGAGTGTTTTAGTTTGCTATGCTTGTAAAAGAAATTCGATTTCAAATCATAATAAATTATTCTCCACCATCTGTCAATGCTCTTTGAACTGCATAGTTCCCGACATTCTTACCCACATCAAGACCCACTTTACAATCACTTTGATTGTAATGGATGCCTGCAACTAACCTTGACCTGGCTGCATCATTGGCCATTTGCATATAGTCATTTGCCCTTTCAGGAATAATATGACCAAGTATGATCGCAGCTGCACCACTGAATGTTGAATGTCCTGAGATGTATGAAGGAAAATTAGGAATGCCTGTAAGTGTTTTAATTGCAGGATTCATTTGGGTCGGACGAGGATTGAAATAATAATATTTCGTATTCCAGCAAACAATCGCGGCATCCATTTCCGCCATATTCAGCAATGCCATATTTCGCGCCCAGCGTACCTCGCTGTAATTTTGCTTAATAAAGTCTTCTGCAGCGATAGCGTCCCAATGACCGGGAGGAGAATACGTAGCAACACCATCAGCCCAAAAATGTACCAGCGCAAAATTCTCACGGGTAGCATTTGTAGTGTAGCTTAATACTTCATCGGTTTGTTTCTTCATTTCATCGCTTCCCGTAGAAGGGGGCGGGCCGGGACGCAGTGCAATGACCGTTAATGAATCAAACAAAAAAGGTTTTACATTTCCAAAGAAAGGCAACATAGGAGGACGCTTGGGTATTTCCAAACTGATCCATGGGATCTCACCCCTGGCTTTTGTGTCTGATTCTAGTTGAGCCCATTGAGCCGGAGTTCCTACAGCTTTGCTTGTATTGTCTGTTCTTCCACGTGCAGCAAATACAGACGCAATTTGCCGTCCCAATGTTTCACCGGCAGTCCAGTCACTTCTTGTATTTTTTCCGGAAGCAAGGCTGCTTGCCTTTTCATTAGCTGCCTGTTGTTCTACAAAAGCCACTTCAGTTGGAAACAGTAGTTTCATCATTTCAGCTGTTACGCCTGCGAGTACTGCATCTTCCGAAGGATAAGAAGGAAGATCAGTTTTTGAAATATATTTTGCATTTGCATTAATAACGGAATCTGTTTTATAAGGAGCAGCCCTGTTGTACAATTTTTTGTAGTACCAGCATGCTACCAATGCATCATACTCAGCGGCGCTTACATAGGCATAAGCTCTTGCTGCATAGGGTGGATTGGAAAAAGGAAACTGGGGATAATTAAAAGGATTGGCAGAGCTTGGAATCGGGTAAGTGCCATCTTCATTCTGATAAGGAGGAAGATTATGCTTGGCAACAAGATCTCTCATGATCTCATTCCATCTTAATACGGCTCCTGCATTCCAGTATTTTATATTATTAATTTGATCAGCTGTTAAACTTTG
>JBIOGV010000345.1:0-3630 GCA_044448365.1 Chitinophagales bacterium | reverse complement strand
TCGAAGCATCAATCTTTTACCGGGAGCACAGTAGCGAAATTTATCCTTGATGATTTTGAGAACCAGTTAAAGAATTTTATAAAAGTGTTTCCGAAGGATTATAAAAAAGCTTTACAGGTTCATAAGTTAAAAGCGAGAGTAAAACAATAAGTAAAAATAAAAATTAAAAAGTAAAAATTGGATACAGAGTAAAATCTTTTGAATTTTTATTTTTTCATTTTGACTTTAATAATAATGGGTAAGACAACAGGCTTTTTAGAATTTACAAGAGAACTTCCCGGCAAAAGACCAGTCGAGGAAAGGTTAAAGAATTTCAAAGAATTTATAGAACCCTATGCTGATGAAAAGTTAAACCAGCAGGCCGCACGCTGCATGAACTGCGGTATTCCATTTTGTCATCATGGATGCCCGTTGGGAAATATCATTCCGGAGTTCAATGATGCTGTTTATCGCAAGGACTGGAAGGAAGCTTTTGAGATTTTAAATTCGACAAATAATTTTCCTGAATTCACTGGTCGTATTTGCCCGGCGCCTTGTGAGAGTGCTTGTGTATTAGGAATCAACCAACCGGCCGTTGCTATTGAAGAGATCGAAAAACATATTATCGAGATTGCTTTTGAAAGAGGATTTGTAAAACCCCGGCGGCCAAATGTAAGGACGGAAAAAAAAGTGGCAGTTGTTGGATCGGGGCCCGCAGGTTTGGCTGTAGCGGCACAATTGAATTATGCCGGTCATTTGGTAACTGTTTTTGAGAGGGACGATGCCCCGGGCGGTTTATTACGTTATGGCATTCCTGATTTCAAATTGGAAAAATGGGTTGTAGACAGGAGACTGAAATTATTGGAAGAAGAAGGAATCATTTTCAAATGCAATGCAAATGTAGGGGTGAATATTTCTGTCAATGATTTGCTTAGAGAATATCACGCAATTGTTTTGGCCGGTGGCTCCACTTCTCCGAGGGACCTGGATATTCCGGGCCGTGAATTAAAAGGAGTGTATTTTGCTATGCAGTTTTTAAAGCAGCAAAATAAACGCATTGCCGCAAAAGATCCATTTGCCAATGCAATTATTGAAAGCAATATTTTTCACAAAGAGATCCTGGCAAAAGGAAAAAATGTAGTTGTGATCGGTGGTGGTGATACAGGGAGTGATTGTGTTGGTACATCAAACAGGCAGGGAGCAATATCAGTAACTCAATTTGAATTATTGCCAAAGCCGCCGAAATCAAGAACTGAATTTATGCCCTGGCCGACTTATCCGATGGTTTTGAAAACCTCAACTTCACATGAAGAAGGTGTGGACAGAAAATGGGCGATTGCAACCAAAGAATTCATTGGTGATGAGAATGGAAATTTGAAAGCAATAAAAGTGGTGGATCTTGAATGGAAGATCACAGAAGATGGAAAACCGGCTCAATTTGTCGAAATACCCGGAAGTGAAAAAGAAATTCCCTGTGAGCTGGCTTTATTAGCGATGGGTTTCGTTCATCCGCAGCATGAAGGCATGCTTGATGAACTGGGAACAGAAATAGATGAAAGAGGAAATGTAAAAGCAACAGATAAATCCTATCAAACAAATATCTCCAAAATTTTTACTGCCGGTGATATGCGCCGCGGTCAAAGCCTCGTGGTTTGGGCTATCAATGAAGGCCGGGAATGCGCCGGCTCCGTTAATACATTCTTGAAAAAGGCTTAGCAGTCATTATCTTATTTGAGTGAGAAAAAAACTTGTAATTAATTATATTATAATTATTGTTAATGTAATGTTTTCAATACTTTTTCCACATTTTGTAACTATTACAGTAAATAATTTATAAAACTAACATCTGTTAATATTATTTAAATGTAATTTTAATTATAAAACATAATATTATTTATTTTTTTTATTTAAAAAACTGCCATGCAAAAATTAACCCCAAAACAAGTTTTACCATTCCTGATCTTATTGATTGTAGCAGTCCTTGCCTGCTTCATTAAACCGATTGCCGACTTTGCTGATACAGGTAAATATAATTCTGCCGATGTTGCCTGGATCATTGTAGCTACAGCTCTTGTTTTTTTAATGACACCCGGTTTGGCTTTTTTTTATGGAGGAATGGTTCACAGAAAGAACGTGATTTCAACAATGATAAAAAGCATGGTTGCGGCTGGAATCGTCAGTGTGCTTTGGATTGTTGTTGGATATAGTCTTTGTTTTGGGGATGATGTCGGAAAATTAGGATTGATCGGAAATCCAATGACTCATTTATTTTATAAAGGCGTTAATTCCGGTACACCGTGGGTGCTTACTCCTACAATTCCTAAAACTTTATTCTCTTTATTTCAATTGATGTTTGCAATTATAACCCCTGCTCTTGTTGTAGGTGCAGTAGCAGAGCGGATCCGTTTCACCTCTTTTGTATTATTTATAGTATTGTTCAGCATCCTGGTATATGCTCCTCTTGCACACTGGAGCTGGCACCCTGATGGTTTTCTTGCCAAATGGGGAGCTCTCGATTTTGCCGGTGGCACTGTTGTACATATTTCTGCCGGTTGTGCTGCACTTGCCGGAGTGCTTGTTTTGAAACGCAGAAAGGTTCATATTGAACAAAGAGAAATTCCGCCTGCTAATATTCCTTATGTTTTAATTGGAACGGGATTATTGTGGTTTGGATGGTTTGGTTTTAACGCCGGTTCAGCTGGGGCTGCCAGTGCCTTATCCGTTTCAGCATTTGCAACTACAAATACAGCCGCTGCGTCTGCCGGATTATCATGGATGTTTTTTGATTTATTGCGTGGCAAAAAACCTTCAGTCATGGGTTTTTGCATAGGCGCGGTTGTTGGTCTTGTAGCAATAACACCTGCAGCAGGTTTTGTGGCTATACCACAAAGTATTTTTATTGGTTTTTTTGCGGCTATCGTTTCTAACCTCGCTGTTTATATAAAACAAAAATCAACAAAGCTGGATGATACGCTTGATGTATTTCCCTGCCATGGTATTGGTGGTATGGTAGGTATGCTAATGACAGGTGTATTTGCAACCAAAGCTGTAAACGCAGGAGGAAATGATGGTTTATTTTACGGCAATGCAGCATTCTTTTTTACTCAGGCTAAAGCAATGGCCATTGCGGTGGGTTACAGTTTTGGTGTTTCATTCGTCATTTTCAAATTCATCAATTGGGTATTGCCCATGCGGGTCAGTTCTGAAGATGAAGAAATCGGGCTGGATGCATCTCAGCATAATGAAAAATATATGCAGGGAACTTTATTGATTCATAATAATGGTAAAATGGAAGAAAAACTTGCCGATGAAATAAAATAGATTTTGCGGGCCATGTGAGGAAGAAGAAACCCAATTAAAAAGGTACAGCATAGAAAAAAGTTGCGCTAACAACTTATGCTGTACCCTTAACAATTAAAAATCAACTGCGATGTTACGAAAATTTCTGATTTTCTGCCTGGCTTTTGTTTCAATAATTCATGCAAGGGCCCAGGATTCCACAGCAAAAGGTAATTTAACTCTTACAGGCTCTGTAGATGCTTACTACAGGTTCAACTTTCAAAACGCAAAGGATTCGGGCCGCACCAACAATTTCACAAGCTTCACCAACTCTCAAAACTCTTTCGAACTGGGAATGGCTTCTGTAAAAGC
>JBIOGV010000344.1:0-3671 GCA_044448365.1 Chitinophagales bacterium | reverse complement strand
GCATTATACTCAATACATTTTAAATAATTACATTCTCAATCCTGCTCTCAGCGGGATAGAAAATTATACGGATGTAAAATTGAGCGCAAGAGATCAATGGGTAGGATTAAATGGGGCACCGGAAACTTTTTATTTCACGGTACAGGGACCGATTGGAAAAAAAGATTACAGAACTACTGCTACTTCCTATGATATACCGGGAGAAAACCCGCGTGGAAAAGCTTATTGGGAATCATACACGGCGGCAGAGCCACATCATGGTATTGGTATGATGGTGATCAATGATCGCACCGGGAGCTTTAATCGGTTTACTGCCGATGTTACTTATGCCTATCACATCGGTCTGAACGCAACTACCAATCTTTCCGGCGGATTTTCAGCAGGCATTACAAAGATCGGGCTTGACAGATCAAAAACAGATTTCAGCGGTACCGGCGATCCGAATGATCCCGCTGCAGGAGCTGCCTATAACGGGTATATAAATAAAATTAAACCGGACCTCGGAGTAGGGCTTTGGTTGTATTCGCGCGATTATTTTCTTGGCTTTTCGGCACAGCAGGTCATCCCTCAGAAGTTTACATTTGCCGATGATGCGCTCGTTTCTACTGCCGGAAAATTAGTTCCGCATTTATTTTTTACCGGTGGTTATCGCTTTTTATTAAATGATGATATCAATGCCATTCCTTCATTGATGGTAAAATATATCCAGGGTTCGTCTGCAAATAATTTCCAGTTCGAGACAAATATTAAATTGCAGTACAGGGATCTTTTGTGGGTGGGTGGAAGTTATCGTTACCAGGATGGTTATGCAGCCATGTTAGGAGTGAATGTCAGCAATAAATTCAACATTGGCTATGCTTATGATTTCACCACAACGAATTTAAACACCGTTAGCCGCGGCACTCATGAAATTGTTTTGGGATTTCTTTTGGGGAATAAATACAGCGATGCCTGCCCCAGATGTAATTGGTAATCACAATAACTTTCTTCAATGCAATTTTTTGACCAATTTTATTTTATCCTGTACATGTATTTTTTTAATCGAGCAAGGTATCTTGAAAGTTCAATTAAATTTAGCCCGCGAGGAAATGCTTCAGCGGTTATTGGCATTTCCTTCACTGGGTGGATTCTTTTAACCTATTTCATTAGCATTGCGATTTTTAATTTACAGAATACTGATAAGAGGTATGGGAAATTAATCGTTGTGACAACTGGATTAATTTTTATAGGGCTAGTAGCTGTATATTTTGATAATAAGCATAACAGGATATATTCAAGGTATGCGGATAAAGGGGTAAGAAAATCCAGAATAATTTTACTTTCTGTTCTTTTTTTCTTAACTCCCTTTATTCTTCTAATATTTCTTAATTTATTGGGCTGGCTCTGAAATAAAGTAAAATATCGATGACTATAGCTAATAATTAAGTAGGCTTTCCATCAATTCCGTTCAATCATTTTAAATCCAGAAAATCGTGGTTCTACAGATGAATGATCTTTTTAGCTTTAATGGCCTTGATGGTCTTTAATTGTTTTTCTACCTGTTCTTTCTGCACCTCGATCTCATTTAGTTTCACATCTGTATCGGGAATGGATTCAACTTTATTTTCATTCATCCAGTCCTGCGCTTTATCAAGATCGTCTAAAGCCAGGTTGTAAACGGTTGTAAGACTATCTAATTTAATATTTGTGATGGCAGCACCCAACTGGGCATCCACCCTGGTCCAGTTTATTTGATTATACGAGAGTTTTAATTTTTCTTCCAGTTTTGGCCAGTTAATTTTTTCAACATCACTCAAATACTTTTCTTTTACATTCTGCTTTTCAGCCTCGGTAAGTGCATCAGCTATATTTTTTTCTACCTGTTTCCACTGACCTTCTTCCAACACTTTCTTTGTAGCTGCGACGGCTCCTTTTACCTGGTTTATCTCAGATCTTTTCAGTTTTTGCTCCAGGTGCATTCTCAGATCAACCGGTGCAAAACCATTTACAGTTTCAGGTTTTGAATAGACAAAACGTACTTCAGGCGCGACATTTACTTTAATAACAGTTTCAGTTCTTTTCTTTTCATGAACAACCTTTGTTGCTACCTGTGTCTGAAGTTGAATTTCTTTCTTTTTCTTTTCGATCGGTTTTTCTATTGCAGAGGATTCCTGACCGTCTGATACCAATTGATAAAACGGATTTGAAAAAGCGCTGAATGCTACTGAATGATTTTCGATAACAGGAGAACCAAAAAAGAACAACGCATTTAAAGCAACTACACAAATAAGTCCTGCGAGTAACCCTCCTAATTTCTGAAAGTCCGGTGTTTTTCTTTTTTTATCCCGATAACTATCGGCGCCTAATATTTTTTCAATGCGCTGAAGCAGGTCATTTCTTTGCCCCGAAGCAGCCACAGCTATGGTTTGCCTCATGACGTTATTTTTTTCCAGCATTAATAGTGCGGAAGCATAACCATGAGGATCGTATTCAAACTGCATCACCATTTCATCACAACTTTTCTCTCTTTCTTTTTCAATTGTCCTTGCAAACAATTTTACAAACGGGTTGAAATAAAGAATTGTTTTTATGAAATTGATCAGGAGATTTATTAAATAGTCATAACGACGTATGTGTGCCAGCTCATGCAGCAATATAGCTTCTACCTGTTTTCCGGATAAATTAGTAATCGCGGCGATCGGCATCAGAATAATTGGTTTCAAAAAACCGATCGTTACTGGTGAAGTGATGAGATCGGAAATGTATACATGAACTGGTTTGCGGATGCCCATTCTTTCACCTAACCGCTGAACAAAGATCCTGAGATCAACATTGCATTTTGACAATCCTGTTTTACGAATTACCTGCACAAACCTGTAGTTGCGTATAAATTGTACAGAGGGGACAATTAATAATAGCAAATAAGCTATCGAAGCGTAGGGAAGAATTGTTTGTAATTGTTCATTCAATGCCGCATTTCCTTTTTCAAATGACCCGATCGCAAGCAGGGAACGTTTGATGGCAAGCGGATCAATAAGCCAGTGAAAGATCAATGTATAAAGAAACCAGGCAAAGCCCGTGCTTAATAAAATAGTGGCCAACCTGCTTTTTGCAGAAGATTTATCAATACCGAATGACAAAAGAACCTGGAAGATCACCCAGAGAAAAGCCATTTGCCAGAGACTGTTGATGACAGCCCAGCCCAATGCCTGCAGAAAGTTAGTCCCGACAGCTATCGGGATGCCGAAAAAAAACATTCCTACTGATTTTTTAGTTGGTTCAATAAAACCTGGATCTCTTCTAATTCTTCGGGACTTGCTTTATGCTCACCGGCACCCAGTGCCTGTATCACAAGCTGTGTCGGGGAGCCGCCAAACAATGAATCGATCATTTTGCTGAGCAAATGTCTTTGTGTTCTTTCTTTATTCACAGCGGCCTGGTACACGTGTGTACGCATCGAATCATCTCTCTTCACCAAACCTTTCTCATGCATGATTTGCATCAGCTTCAATGTTGTCGTATAACCTGCATCCTTTGTTTTTGCAAGCTCCTCATGAACCTCACGAACAGTTGCCAATCCTTTTGTCCAAAGGATCTGAAGAATCTCGAGTTCGCTTTCTGTAGGTTTTATATACTTAGTGTTTGACATAACGCCGGACAATTTGAAACCGAATATACGACTATTTTCGTAT
>JBIOGV010000343.1:0-3724 GCA_044448365.1 Chitinophagales bacterium | reverse complement strand
GTATACAAAGGAACCGATGTTTATGATACCACAGGAAGAGATTCGATCATTGGAATTGGTGGTGGCGCAGCATTGGATGTGGCCAGGGCCATTGTGTTAAGAGTCAATCACAGGGAAGATCTTTTTAAATATGATGACCTGGTCGGGGGAGATGTATATGTAACGAATAAGGTTCCGCATTTTATTACAATTCCTACAACTGCAGGCACAGGGAGTGAAGTAGGACGCAGTGCCATCATTGCAGATGATGCAACTCATCAGAAAAAAATCCTTTTTTCACCCAAGCTTTTAGCCAAAATTGTTTTTGCCGATCCGCTGCTGACAATGGAACTACCACCATTTATTACTGCAGCTACGGGTATGGATGCGTTAACACATAATATGGAAGCCTACCTGGCAAAGATGCCGCATCCTCTTTGCGAAGGAATTGCGCTGGAAGGGATTTCATTGATCCATCAATCCCTGGAGAAAGCAGTGAATCAACCTGACCTGGAATCAAGAAGTAAGATGCTGATCGCTTCATTGATGGGAGCTGTTGCTTTTCAGAAAGGTTTAGGCGTGGTGCATTCACTGGCACATCCCTTATCATCGCTACTCGATACACATCATGGATTGGCGAATGCAGTCAACATTCCTTATGGCATGGAATTTAATATCAGAGGTTTCGAGTATAAATTCAAACGCATTGCAAGAGCATTGGAATTAAAGGAAGAAACAGGTGAAGCCGTGGTGAACTATTTATTTGATCTGAACTCAAAGATCAATATCCCGCATAAATTACGCATCATTGGAGTAAAACAAGAACATATTGAAACACTTGCCGATCTTGCCATTGCCGATTTTGCCCATCCGAACAATCCAAAACCGGTAAGCAGGGAAGATTTCAGAAATTTGTACAACAAAGCACTTTAAGCCCCCATCCCCTGAAGGGGAGTAATAAGAAAAATCATGAAAAAAAGAATAGGCATTAGTTATACAAAGACGCTGTTTGATAATTACTGGAACTGGTTTACTAAAGAAGACCTTAAATATGATATTGAACTCATCGAACTGAATTTTGAAAAAAATAACACCGACGACATTTACCAATGTGATGGCTTTGTTCTTACCGGTGGTGTGGATGTGGATCCATCTTTTTACAACGGCAAAAAAAAATATAACAATACTCCTTCCTCTTTTCAACCGGAGCGTGATCATTTTGAAGAAAAAATTTATCGTTATTCTCAAATGAATAAAATCCCTGTGTTAGGAATTTGCAGGGGAATGCAATTGATAAACATATTACAGGGAGGTCATCTCATACAGGACCTCGACAATGGTAATGAACGACATCGAAAGGAAGAATCAGATAAAGAACATGCTATCATTGCTGAAAACAATAGTTTGCTTTATAAAATATCCGGATCAGTTTCAGGTCATGTAAACAGCGCGCATCACCAGGCCATTGATCCGAACGGGATTGGCGATAATCTGATGGTGAATGCTCATGACGATGATGATGAAAAGATCATCGAAGGACTGGAGTTCAAAAATAAAACCGGTAAGGCTTTTCTGCTTTGTGTACAATGGCACCCGGAAAGAATGAAAGACAAAGAAGAAAACCCATTTTCACAAAATCTCAAAAAACAATTCCTCTCAGCCATAAGGGAAACAACCGTGAAAAAACTTGTGGTTACAAATCCGGCCACTGAAGAAATAATTGCAGAACTTAATGAAGACACAAAGGAAAGTTTGCAAAATAAATTTGAATCATTGCATGCTGCTCAACCAAACTGGCATAAAGTATCACTTGCTGAAAGAACTGAGGTGTTTAAAAAATTTTCCAACCTCCTGGGAAAAAATATAGAGCAGCTTGCTTCAACGCTAACCCTGGAAGTTGGAAAACCTTTGCAGCAATCCCATAATGAAATAAACGGTGCAAGAGCAAGAATAAAATGGCTTGCAGAAAATGCTGAGAAATATTTGTCGGATGAGATCATGAACCGCGGGAATGGAATGGAAGAAAAAATTTCTTATGAACCTCTTGGTGTTGTTTGTAATATCTCGGCTTGGAATTATCCTTATTTGGTGGGCGTAAATGTTTTTATACCTGCTTTGCTTTCCGGAAATGCAGTCTTATACAAGCCTTCTGAATATTCTGTATTGACAGGATTACAAATAGAAAAACTGCTGAAACAGGCGGGTGTGCCCGAGAATATTTTTCATGTTGCGGTTGGAGCAGGGAATGTGGGTGAATTATTATTAGAGCTTCCTTTTGATGGTTACTTCTTTACTGGCTCTTATAAAACCGGGAAAACTATTTATGAAACGGTGGCGCCTAAAATGGTTCCTTGTCAATGTGAACTGGGAGGCAAAGATCCCCTGTATGTGGCAGACGATATAAAAGATATTAAAGCAGTGGCTGCAGTCACAGCTGACGGAGCCTTCTATAATAATGGCCAGAGTTGTTGCGCTGTGGAAAGAATCTATGTAAATGAAAAAATCTATGATCAATACATTGACGAATTCATAAAGGAAGTAAAATCATGGAAAATCGGATCACCCATAGAAGATGAGGTCTACATTGGTCCTTTGAGTAGAAAAGAACAGGTCGGGATTTTAGAAAACCAGGTAACAGATGCGGTGAAAAAAGGGGCAATCATTTTGACAGGTGGAAAAAAAATAAATGGCAAAGGATATTTTTTTGAACCAACCGTTTTGGTTCAGGTGACCCATGATATGAGTGTAATGAAGGATGAATCTTTTGGTCCTGTTATTGGAATCATGAAAGTAAAAGATGATGAAGAAGCAACCAAATTGATGAAGGATACAGAGTATGGCCTGACAGCTTCTGTGTATAGTGCAGATAAAGAAAGAGCGGAGAATATTTTACAACAAATAAATACGGGAACTGGTTATTGGAATTGTTGCGACCGGGTGAGTGCGGCCCTGCCCTGGAGTGGAAGAAAACATTCAGGGTTTGGTGTCACGCTTTCTCATGCAGGTTTGCGTGCATTTACAAAACCTAAAGCGTATCATTTAAAAGGCTGATTATTTTTTCTCTTTATTGCTTTCGTTCCTCATAAGCTAAAATCTTTTTACCATTTTCATTGTAAATTTTTTTTAATGCGGCATCTGTCAATGAAAGCCCATACAAAGGCCAGTGATAGTTGAAGAGTTCCTGTTCATAAAAATGTTCATCAGCCGTTTCAAGGATCCGGAAAGTGGTGAGATACATTTTTTTTGACATACCCATATCGGTGCCATACACAATCCTTGTCGCATATTTTTCCATGAAATCATGCACATACCGGGGAATAGGAGCAATCTCACCATAGCGTGCAGCTATGTCGGCATAAAGATTAGGGTATTTATCGAATAACCCGGCAAGTTTGCCGAGATCTGAACAACAGTTTGCAAGATGGCATGCAATGAATATTGTGTTGGGGTTATTCTTTACGGCGTTTTCCAATGTGGCGATCAATTGGTCATGATCCAAAATTCCTTTTTTGCTCATATCCACTTTCCAGGTTGCGGCATTCATCAGTCCATCATTTGTTGAATCATCATTTTCATACATCCATGCATCTTCAGCAACATGTATGCTCACAGGCATATGCAACTGAGCACATTTTTCGAACAGGGGTTTCATTCGGGCATCATCAATATGCATGCCCCATCCTGCAGTTGGTTTTGAATAGAATTCTCCCAGTCCTTTATCGCCCAGTTCACCTACACCTCTTGC
>JBIOGV010000342.1:0-3729 GCA_044448365.1 Chitinophagales bacterium | reverse complement strand
GTAGCCATACATCTCGTGTATTCTTTTGAAGGCGATGAACAATTCAAAGACGATGTGCTGAAAGCTGTAATCGATTCACAGGAAAAATATTGCGGAGTCAGTAACATGCTTAAAAAAATAATGCCTGTAACCTGGGATGTGATTTATAATGGTAAAAAAATATTTTCCAGTAAAGAACAGGAAATTGCATTTGCATGAAACCAGCACTCATAACTCTTATTGGTGTTATTACCGGAAGTGCGGCAGGCTGGTGGTACTGGAAAAATTTTGGATGCAACGGAAGCTGCCTTATTACTTCAAAACCTTTGAACAGCTCATTGTATGGAGGATTATTGGTAGGATTATTCTTTTATACAATAGCTTTATTTTTTTCAAAAAAACATAAATAAAAGAAACCGATGATTGAATTTTTCAAAAATTTATTGGGTGTGGGTTCAAAATTGAATATTGAAGAATTACTGGCAAAGGGTGCAGTTATTGTGGATGTGCGAACAGAAAGAGAATTCAAAGGCGGTCACATAAGGGGTTCGGTCAATATACCGTTAGATAAGCTTCCCAAAAATATTTCAAAATTGAAAAAAAATAAACCTGTCATTACCTGCTGCGCTTCGGGCATGAGAAGTTCCACCGCAAAAAATATTCTTATCTCTAATGGTTTTCCCGAAGTGTATAATGGTGGCAGCTGGATAAGTGTACAACATAAATTAAAGTAAACATTCCCTTCGACAAATAATTGATTCGCCTGTAACTTAAGTCACGGTCAGACCATTATTTCCGTAAGACCTTTGATTTAAGGAAAAGATGACTGTTTGATACAGGTCATCTATAGCCATTTTGTCAATAACCAAAAAACTAACTGTTTAAAAATCATTTATATGAAAAAGAAATATACAGCGATTGCAGTTATCATTTTATTATGCTCTCTTCAATCATTTTCACAAAACGGGACAAGATTGATCGGTTATGATGCAAAAACTATTGGCAGGGGCGGTACGTCGACGGGATTCTTTGATGATCCATCTTTAATGATGAATAACCCTGCAGGGCTGTCATTTTTAAAATCAAGCCAAATGGATTTTAGTGTTTCAATGATGGCGCCCAATCTTCATTTCAAAAATTCATTGAATAACACGAACGGGGAAAAAAATATTTTTCCATTAGGCTGCCTCAGTTACGTAAACGTATCTCCAAAGAAAATAACGTATGCTGTTGGCATATTTACTCAAGGTGGAATGGGGGCAGGTTTTAAATTGAATCACGCTTTATTCAAAGATCAAAGCGGCGATTATGTGCAGCAAGCCTATCATTCCAAATTCGCAGTGATGCAGGCAGGCGCTTCTGTTGCTTATAAAATAACCGATCAGCTTTCCGCCGGTGTTACTGCAAATCTTGTATATGGCCAGGTTGAATTTCAAATGCCAATGGCAATGCCCCCATCTATGCTAAAAGGAGTTATTGATCCGCAATCCGGATTTACCTTCGGAGATATGTTTTCAAATTCACCTGAAGATGGTGGCCTGGGTTATACAGAACTTGTAGCCGCCGCTAATATGAAAGGACTAACTGCTTTCGGATTCAATGGAAAGATCGGGATCGCTTACAAGCCAAACGGAAAATTTTCAGCAGGAATTAATTACAGCTTACCGGTAAACATGACTTATAAAAATGGTACGACAAAAATGGATATGACTTACCAAATGAATGATGCATTTGGAAAGGTTGTGGCAGGAATCATGCAACAAAACCCTAACGTTACTGTTGAACAGGCACAGGGAATGGCTATGACCCAATTTTCGCAATTGGGAATTGATCTTTCAAAAGGAGCCGTTGATAATTACAAAGCACAGGCAAAGTTTGAGCTGCCCCAATCTCTTTCCACAGGATTATTCTTTGAAGCCTCAAAAAAAATAAGACTGGCTGTTGATGCTGAATGGATCAATTGGGCAAATGCCTTTGACAAAATGGATATTATTTTAAAAAATGGAATCAACCCGAATATCAACAAAATGACCGGAGCCAATGGAACACTGGCAATGGCATTTCCGTTAAGATGGAAAAATACCATTATCATTCGCACAGGCGGTGAATTTGATGTTGCTAAGAAACTTACGCTGCGGGCAGGGTATGTATATGGTAGTAACCCTGTTCCCGAATCAACTGTTTTTCCTGTTTTTCCTGCAATCGTGAAACATCATGTAACACTTGGCGGTACACTGAAATTTTCACGTTCATTAGCATTAAACCTGGCGTATGAATATGCATTCAGAAATAATGAAAGCGTCAATGGAAAAAGCCAGGTTGCAACTGAATATGATAACAGTACTTCAAGCCTGCAAAATAATATTTACCATGCCTCACTTTCATGGTACATGAGATAATAAAAATACCAGGATAATTCTGTTCTGCACCGTTTGCCAAAAAGCGGTGCAGATTTTTTTTATAAAATTCCAGGGTTATGATGCATGTCAATGAGATGGCATAAGTTGATTTCCGGCTAAATAAATATGATACGAATACCGACCAATAATAAAGCAAGAGCCAAAGCTCTTATTATCCATTTTGGCTTTATATGATGCGAGCTATAAGCACCTAATTGAGCACCGCCTATCACTCCGATACCAATATATAAAATACTGGCCCATCCTTCTTTCAGATCGCCCTGGAAGATGTGCACGATGGTTCCGGTCAACGCCATAATTGCTAAAATAAGATGAGAGGTGGCAGTAGCTATGTGAACGGGAAAATTCAACAAGGCAGTAAGTGCCGGAACATGAATAATTCCTCCGCCAATCCCCAAAAGACTTGAAAGGAATCCCACAAAAAAACTAATGATTACTCCGGTCCATAAATTAAAAGAGTACTCATAATGCTGACCCTTACTATCATTAAGAATTCGATGAGTTAAACTTTGCTGTCCTTTTTTTTTTGAAATCCTTTCGTAATGGGGTTTTACAAGTAAAAAAAAAGAAATAATGATCAGTAACAATCCCAACAGTATATTAAATGTAGTTCTTGGAATATAACTTGTAAGAAAAGCACCCATTACGGCACCCGGTAATGTTGCTAAAGCAAAAGCAAGGGCAGATCTATAATCAATACGCTTCATCCTTGCATAGGCAATGGATCCTGAACCGGCATTCAGAAAAATGACACCGAGTGAGATACTTGTAATAGCTTCAGATCTCATGGATGGATAAATCAGCAACAGGATAGGAGTAAGCATAAAACCTCCGCCCGCTCCTATTAACGTGCCAACAAAACCAATGAAAAACCCTATGCCGATCAACAAAGTTATTTGCGTCCAGTCCATACCATTTTACATATCGGTTTGCAACTATTATTAAAAACCCGGGGACAAAGATCGAGTGAAATAAGTATTCAGTTAGTTTATAAAAAATCAAATATCGGATTTATATTTTTATACCTGATTGTATTTCGTCATTGGCATTGGCAATTACTTTTTCTCCCGGTTGCAATGCACCGGTAATTTCAGTTTTATCAGCATTTTGATTGCCTGTTTCAACATCTACCTTTACTGTTTTATTGTCTCTTACCGCTATAACATATTTTCTTTCCGTGGAAGTTACCACCGCTGACCTGGGGAAACATAGACTATTTGAGTTTCCCTTTGAATATAATTCTACATCTGCATACATACCCGGCGCTAACAATCCATCTTTATTTTGCACATCAATTTCCATTCGTTCCGAGCGATACTGAACATTCATT
>JBIOGV010000341.1:0-3757 GCA_044448365.1 Chitinophagales bacterium | reverse complement strand
AGTTCCCCGGCAACTGATATCAAGAATATATTTCCTGAATGAAGCATCTTCTTCAGTCAAAAAGTAACCACGGAACAGGGGCAATTCATTTTTCCCGATCGACTCATAATATTCATGCAGGGCTTTTTTATTTTGTGCAAAGGCAATACCGGCATCGCTGATACTGGAAACGCCAAGCCCTAATAGCAAAGAAGTTTTTTGAGTGGTGTATCCCATGAAATTCCTGTGCAGACTTCCATCCAGCCAGGCATTGTAAAGATCATCGCTTTGCAAAGCAAAATGATCCATGCCTATATCCCTGTAACCATTATCAATAAATAATTTTTTGCCTTGAATATATAGATTCAATTTGTCTTCTGCGGATGGAAGATCGTTTTCGTCAAACAATCTTTGCCCCCGGCTTGTCCAGGGTACATGAGCGTAGCTGTAGAAAGCAACCCGGTCAGGTTTTAATTCAAGTGACTGTAAAACCGTTTTTTTAATCGTTTCTCTTGTTTGTTTTGGCAAACCGTAGATCAGGTCAAAATTTACAGATTTGAAGCCTGTGCTTCTTGCTTCGTCTGTGACTCTTTTCACATTTTCAAAGGGCTGAATGCGATTGATGATGTGTTGAATTTCAGGATTGGTATCCTGTACACCAAAACTGATCCTTCTGAAACCTAAAGAATATAAAACCTCAAGATGTTTTTTTGTTGTATTGTTTGGATGACCTTCGACACTGAATTCATGATGGGGATGTACGATCGATCTTTTTATGATAGAATCAAATAACAAACCGAGATTCCTTGGAGAAAAAAATGTTGGGGTGCCTCCACCTAAATGAATTTCCCTGATGATCGGCGGTTCATTCATTAACTGCCTGTATAGTTTCCATTCTTTATTAATGGATTCAAGATATTCCTGTTCAACACTGTGATTGGTTGTGATTTTTTTATTGCAGCCGCAATATGTACATAGTGATTCGCAAAAAGGCAAATGGATGTAGAGACTAATCCCTTCGCGCAGGTTGTTCTTTAAAAATTCCGTATTGAATGTCTGCTTCCATCGCTGCACATCGATCCCTTCCTGCCAGAAGGGCACTGTCGGATAGCTGGTGTACCTCGGCACTGCTATATTATATTTATACAATAAGGAAGGATCGATTTCCATTCGTCAAAGATCACCGGCTGGAGCCTGCTGCTTTATGATTGGCGTAAAGTTGCTTTATGATTGTAGTAGATTTGTGCAGTGACTTTCATCATGAGACCTTAAGATTCTTTAATAACTCATTAAATATCTTTAGATAAAATTTGTTAGGTAAGCGGCTGTTAAGCTTCAGTTGAGCTCCTGTAGCAGCTTCTCCCCACCTGTAGGGTTCGCGTGCTTGAACTGCAATAATTATAATCAACTTTTTAAGAAAGTTCTCAGTGTATCTGTCTATTTTCTTATGCCGGCCCGCTGTTTTCCCTTAACTTCGCAGACTTTTCTAAAAGGCTATGGGAGCTACCTACAAAGAATTTTCTCAGTTAAATCTTCCTTCTATTGAAAAAGAGATCCTTGATCAATGGGAGGCTCAAAAGGCCTTTGAAAAAAGTGTTGAACTCAGGGAAGGAGCTGCGCCATTTGTTTTTTATGAAGGCCCTCCAAGCGCCAATGGAATGCCCGGCATTCATCATGTTATCTCCCGCACATTAAAAGACCTGGTTTGCCGCTATAAAACCATGAAGGGTTTCCAGGTAAAGCGCAAGGGAGGATGGGATACGCATGGATTACCTGTGGAATTGGGTGTGGAAAAGGAATTGGGAATTACAAAAGAAGATATCGGCAAAAAAATTTCTGTTGAGGAATATAATGAAAAATGCCGTGAGGCAGTTCTTCGCTATAAAGATCAATGGGATGATCTGACCATGAAAATGGGTTATTGGGTCGATCTCCATGATCCTTACATCACTTTCGAAAACAAATACATTGAAACACTCTGGTGGCTGCTGAAACAATTGTATGAAAAAGGATTGTTGTATGAAAGTGTCAGCATTCAGCCCTATTCTCCTGCTGCGGGTACCGGGTTGAGTTCGCATGAATTAAATCAACCGGGATGCTATAAAGATGTAAAGGATACGAGTTGCATTGCGATGTTTAAAGTGGCCCCTCTTAATCCCCCCAAAGGGGGGAAATTTGCAATCGCACAGGAGCCGATTGCTGAGCTTCAAAAAAATAATGCAGAATTTTTTTTTCTTGCATGGACCACTACGCCGTGGACGCTTCCCTCCAACTTGGGACTAACGGTCGGCTCCAATATTGATTATGTCCTGGTAAAAACTTTTAACCCCTATACACATCTTCCCATCAACGTTATCTTAGCAAAAACTTTAATGAAGAAGTATTTTGAAGGCACTTCTGCACTTGATAAAGTTGGCACTGAATATTATTTTATTAGTGATAAGAACAAGCTCGTAACAGAATGGAAAATTCTGGCTGAATTTAAAGGAAAAGAACTTGAAGGAATTTCTTACGAACAGCTGCTTCCTTTTGAAGCAAACAAAACCAATAACCCCAATGCATTTAAAGTTTTACTCGGAGATTTTGTAACGACCGAAGATGGAACGGGTATTGTTCATACAGCACCCGCATTTGGTGCCGATGACTTTCGGGTTGGAAAAAAATACGACATAGGGATTTTGATAATGGTGGATAAACAGGGAAAGTTTATTGACGGCCTCGGTGAATTCAGCAATCGTTATGTGAAGAATTATAAGGATGATCCCAACTATGTTGACGTGAATGTTGACATAGCCGTGAAATTAAAAAAAGAAAACCGGGCGTTCAAGGTTGAAAAATACGAACACAGTTATCCTCATTGCTGGAGAACTGATAAACCGGTTCTTTATTACCCTTTGGATGCATGGTTTATAAAAACGACAGCTATCAAAGACAGGATGGTTGAGCTGAATAAAACGATTAACTGGAAACCAAAATCAACTGGCGAAGGAAGATTTGGAAACTGGCTGGAAAATATGGTGGACTGGAATTTGAGCCGCAGCCGTTTTTGGGGAACGCCGCTGCCGGTTTGGAAAACAGATAATGGGAGAGAAGAAATATGCATAGGCAGTATTGATGAATTAATTGCTGAAGCAAAAAAAGCCGATGACGTTTTAAATACTCACAATTCACAATTCACAACTCACAATTTAGATCTGCACAAACCTTTTGTTGATGAAATTGTGCTATTGAGTAAAACTGGTAAACCCATGAAACGGGTTCCTGATCTGATTGATGTTTGGTTTGACAGTGGCGCCATGCCTTATGCTCAATGGGGTTTACCTGATGTAAGCTCAAATCAATTTGGTCCATTAAGTCCGGAAAATTTTTTCAAATATCATGAAGTTTCAAAAGTCTCCCCCATCGGGGGAGATTTAGAGGGGGCCTCCTTCCCTGCTGATTTTATTGCCGAAGGGGTTGATCAAACAAGAGGCTGGTTCTATACTTTGCATGCAATAGCAGCATTGGTTTTTGATTCGGTCGCTTATAAAACATGCGTGTCAAATGGATTGGTACTTGATAAGAATGGAAATAAAATGAGCAAGCGTGTCGGCAACGTGGTGAACCCTTTTAATACGATTGAAAAATTCGGCGCAGATGCTACCCGCTGGTATCTCATCACCAATGCATCGCCCTGGGATAACCTGAAATTTGACATTGAGGGGATCAAAGAAGTTCAAAGAAAATTCTTCGGCACATTATACAATACTTACCAGTTTTTTGTTTTGTATGCAAACGT
>JBIOGV010000340.1:0-3774 GCA_044448365.1 Chitinophagales bacterium | reverse complement strand
GTAATCACGAGAGTATCCAGTTGTTTTGTAGTAACCAGCTTTTCTTCTTCGAGTATTTTTAAATTTTGATGGATGATGCTCCAGTCAAGGAATGTGCGGAGAATAATTTCTCTCGGCTTACAGGGATAGGTTTGCGGGTCAGGCTTGTCTTTTACAATCTCATATAAAGTGGTAAGGACCTGGTAGCGAGTTTCCATAGAAGTAAATATAAAAGAAAATGGTGTACAGGGTTTTTATTTTTATCCCCTTGTCTTAATAACTGGCATTACATATATGGAATAGAAAATAAGAGAGATAAAAGAATCTTGAAAAAATATCACGATTAGGATTTAGATTGCCTGGGCCCAACGAATACATCGGGCCATCGTAGCACGAGAAGAATAGAGATCGATATTTTTTTGCTGTTGGCTGTGCGAGCAGGCCTGCTTGCAAAAGTTGAAAGATTATTTATTCAGTCCTCAATGATTTTACAGGGCTTGTCCTTACAGACTTGAATATCTCGAAGCCCACTGTCAATAAAGTAACCACCAGTAATACCAACAAGCTGATTGCAAAGATCATAGGGTTAATGGATGTGCGATACACAAAACCCTGCAGCCATTTATAGGCGGCAAACCATGCCATTGGGATAGCGGCAAGGCATGCAATCCCAATGATCTTTAAAAATACATTCAGGAATAAACTGACCACCTGTCTTTCGCTGGCTCCTAAAACTTTCCGAATGCCGATTTCTTTTGTCCTTTGTTCTGCGGTGTAAGAAGCCAAACCAAACACACCGAGGATAGTAATCAAAATAGCAAGCACGGCAAATACTTTTGCAAGTGATGACACCCTTCCTTCCACTAAATACATTCGATTAAACTCGTCACTCAAGAACCAGTGATCGAAACCTGTATCAGGGAAAACCGATCTCCATTTCTTTTCAATAGAAGCGATCTTTTCTCCATATTTCTCAGCCGGCAATTTTATGTAGGCGATCTTATCAATGGGATGCAGGTGTGGATTCAAAAGCAACGGTTCAATAGGCTGGTGCATGGAGCGAAAAGGAAAATCTTTTACCACACCGATTATTTTATATAAACGGCCGCTATCATTATTATCCCTGACCGTGGCACCCATAACTTTATCAATGGGTTGATTCAATGCTTTTATGCCCGCTTCATTGATGACCATTGAGCTGCTGTCATCAGGATTGCCAATTTGGAAATCACGTCCGGCTACAAATTGAAGATGAAATGTTCTCGCAAAATCATATTCTACATTCAGTTGATTCCAGTGCAATATCTTGTCTGCAAACTCCGGGAATTTTATATCTGTACCGATCCATCCGAAATAATCCAAACGCGGTAAATGATTTGCCATGGTTACGTGCTCAATTTGCGGGTCCTCCAGTACCAGCCTTTTAAATTCTGCAAATCGTTCCTGTCGGGCTATCCCTCCAAAACGGATGGCCAATATCTGGCTCCCCTGTTCATTCAATTTCGTTGTTTTCAATTTTCCCATTTGCTGTATCACGATAAATGTGCAAATAACCAATGCCAGCGCAACCGTATATTGAACGGTCACCAAACTTTTGCGAAAGAACTCGGCGGCTTTTCCTTTTACGATTTGCCCTTTCAAAACTTCGATAGGTTTGAAAGCGGATAAATAAAACGCCGGGTATATCCCCGATATAAATCCCATGAATAAAATGATGCCGGCTACGATCGCGATCATCACAGGATTTATCAAAGAAGCAAGTGTAAATGTTTTATGTGCTAGTTGGTTGAACGGATGAAGAAAAAAGATAACCAAAAGAATTGCCATCAGCAGTGCCGCGATGATCATCAAAAAAGATTCAAGAAAAAATTGTTTGGCGATCCCATAACGGCTGCTGCCGAATGATTTCCGTAAGCCAACTTCTTTTGCTCTTTTAACGGAACGTGCTGTTGCCAGGTTCATATAATTGATACAGGCGATCAGCATGAT
Organism: Chitinophagales bacterium; assembly: GCA_044448365.1. GTDB lineage: Bacteria > Bacteroidota > Bacteroidia > Chitinophagales > Chitinophagaceae > VBAU01. The sequence continues at coordinate 1,806 of JBIOGV010000340.1, read as the reverse complement.
CATTAAAGCAATCCCGCTGAAAATGGTGAGATAGGTTTTGTCGCCTCTTGTATTGTCTTCCCACAAATTTTTTTGGTCGAAGTGGAGGTCGGACATTTTTGTCAGGAAAGTGGTGAACTTCCAGCCGGCAGCAGTGGAAGCAGAATCTGATCTCTGCATTTGATCCGCCAGTTTATTCAGGGTGGCGATCACCGGCCTTATATCTGTTCCATGTTTCAATGTGATATAGTCGTCAAAAAAACTGGTGTACGGTCCAAATCTTGAACTTTCCAGGAACTCTGAAAAATGTTCGCCATATATGGTTTTGAATGCATTTAGGTTTAAAATGAATTCCGGTTTGAAATGAGAATTGGAAGGATAATCACGATAGACACCTGTCACCATCACATCGATCTCACGATCATTGGTGGCCCAGGTATGTTTTACACTGATCACTTTACTCATAGGGTCTTCTTTTCCAAATAGTTTTTTGGCGCCGCTTTCACTGATCACGATGGTGTTGGGATCGTTGAACATTTTTTTCTCATTACCCTGGATCAGATCAAAGGCAAGTACTTCATTAAAATTGGGTTCTGCCCATTTTATTGATTCGGTGAGAATGATCTTATCCTTTACTTTATAATTCAATGAAGTGGGATAGCCGAAATAGGAAATGCGTGTGGCGTGAATGACATCACTGCGATTGTCCTTTAAATATTTTATAAAAAACCCAGGGGCACTGGTGTTATCAAAACGCTGTCCATCGGGATTCGTAAATGTGGCACCGATCCTGTAACTGTTTTTGTAATCAGGGTGTATCACATCATACCGCCACTCATCGCTTACGTATAAAAAAATAAGAATAGAACTGCCGAGCCCAAGAGCGAGACCAAAAATGTTCAGTAAGGAAAAAAGTTTTTGACGCTTGAAATTCCGGAGTGCGATGAGCAGGTAATTTTTCAGCATGGCTTACTGGTTTAAATTCTCGGACCTGTGAGGTTTGACAAGAAGAAGATAGAATAAATAAATTGGATCTTTTATTGGTTTTGGATAAATGGTTTCGAAATAAATGTTAATAAAATTCGAATGATAAATCGAAGGCATGACAAAGGATTTGTCATGCTTCGAGCCCGTTCATGAAAAATTATTTTGTTTGAGTGTAAGCGCACTGATGGTTGGACTTATGATCTTTCCAGGCTGATTGTAGTCATTGAAATTTAAAAATCAATTCGATAATCTTGCAGTGAAATTTAAAGCAAGTTTTATGTCAACGATGAAAGAAGCAACAGGAGAATTCCTGGCACAGAAGTGTGTAGCGGTAGTTGGTGTTTCCCGCGACACGAAGAAAACGGCGAATTTTATTTACAGAAAATTACGCTCCCTGGGCTACAAAATTTTTGCTGTAAATCCCAATGCTGCAAGTGTTGAAGGAGATGTTTGCTATCCTGATCTTAAAACGGTTCCTGTAAAACCAGATGGTGTCATTATTATTACAAAGCCGGAAATTACCAACCATGTAGTAAAGGAATGTGCAGAGCTTGGTATTGCAAGGGTATGGATGCATAAAGGAATAGATACAAAAGCCGGCAGTGTTTCGGAAGAAGCAGTCAATTTTTGCCACATGCATAATATCATTACAATTCCCGGAGGCTGCCCGATGATGTATTGCCGCAATGCGGATATTGCCCACAAGCTTTTCCGATGGATACAAAGTGTTAGCAAGAATCTTCCTAAACAAATTTAAACGGATGTTACAATCATTGTGATGTCTGTCTTCAACAACCGGGATAGCAGTACAAATTCTGAAAATTTATTTTTATTATTTCG
>JBIOGV010000339.1:0-3794 GCA_044448365.1 Chitinophagales bacterium | reverse complement strand
CCTTTATCCACAAATGGCGAACGGAAATCCTTCATCCATTGAAGTGAGCCGTTTAGTGGATAAAGAAATTGAAAAACAAAAGTTGATTAACTTAGAAAACTCTAACGGACACTGGCACTAAAATAAGGGGAGCTTACAGTAGGGGAATTGAAAATTTATTGTTTGCCAAACTGCTATAAACATTATTATAGATGAACTTAGCTGCATATTGACCATGAGAAGCGTCGGTCACCTTTTGAACTATATAAGTTTCGTATGGGGGTAAACAAGCAGGGCAGCTATTTGTCTGCCAGTTATATAGATTTGGCATATTGTCCCACAGTTCAAAATCGCCGTTTGGTATTGGTATTATTTGTTGATTAGAAGTATTTTTTCTGCAACTAAAAAAAACCAGCACAATAAATATTATTATCAACAATCTTCGTGCTTTCATAACATTCATTTATGTATTGACACCGATTTCTCATAATTCGTTGCACTTTATTGTTAAGCTGGTCGTTTGGCATTACACAACGTTCCGGGCTTTGTGAAGGGTTAGGGAAGTTCCTGTCAGTCGCCTGCCTGTAACTTTATTTTTAGTACGGCCAAATTACAAAAATTCAGTTCCATAGATTATGCTAATTGCCATGATTCGTCCGCGATTTAGGTCACTCATTTCCAATTATATTTACTACAACATTTCCCTTTTTATGGAACTTTTCTACATATGTATGGGCTTCCCTGATTTGATTAAGTGTATACCTTCTGTCAATCACTGTCTTTAATTTTCCGGATTCAATAATCTCTTTCAAAAACAGTAAATCATTTGGGTTTGTCTTAGGCAAACCTGATACGGATATATACTTTCCTTCCGGCTTCAATAAATTTTTACAGGCTGATTTGGAAGTTTTTCCAACTGCGTCAAAAATAACATCGAAGTGTAATCCCAATTTTGTAAAATCTTCCTGAGTATAATCAACAACTTTATCTGAACCAAGTGATTTTACAAGACCTATATTTGACGTACTGCATACACCTGTTACATTGGCGCCAAAGAACTTACCAATTTGAATTGAAAAAGTACCTACACTTCCGGATGCTCCATAAATAAGGATGTTTTGTCCGGTCGTTACTCCCGCTTGTTTTAGAAATCTTAGTGCTGTAAGACCACCTATGGGAACTGTCGCAGCCTCTTCAAAACTCATATTAGAAGGTTTTATGGCAATTGAATCATTTTCCGGCAGACACTTGTATTCAGCATAGGCCCCGAATTTAAATCCACAGGAGGCAAAGACACTATCACCGATTCTGAATGACTTAACGTCCTTACCAACTTCTTCGATAACTCCGGAAAGTTCAAAGCCCAATATCTTCACCTTGGTAGGTTTGAAGAGGCCGGCAAAAAACCTTACTACAAAGGGGTCGGCTTTCCGCATATGCCAATCTCCGGCTGTTACCGTCGTTGCATATATTTTTACCAGTACTTCGTTGCTTTTGGGTATTGGTTTTTCAATATCCCTCAGTTCAAGAACATCAGGTGTTCCATATTTTTCATAAACAACTGCTTTCATTTTTTGTGTTTGTTAAGGCAATACTTATTTAAATTTGGTTCTTTGGGTAAGGCTTCTTGAGTAATACTCCAATTTATGATATAGCACGCAAGTATTAAAAAATTCTTTGTGTTGAGAATTAATCAATTAAAACCATACACTTTATATCGATTTAAGGAAATTCGAGTCAAAGAATCAGCGACAGTCTAATTTTTTATTTTGAGACGGGAGAGTTGCGCATCAATCACCGGTTGTTGGCAGCAGTTTTTATTTGGTCGGAAATGAAGAAGCAGCTGGCTTAACTTTTCCTTCAAGAATGTCAATCACAGATTTCTTCAGGTCATCATATTTGAAATTGTCGTTGAAGCCAATATTGAAAGTTGAATGAGTATCTCCCTTCGTCATGCAAAGTAAATATTTTGGACCACCCTGTTCAACTGAGATGGGCGAGTATTCTGTTTGAATTCTAAATTCAATTTGGTTCTCTTGATTTACAACATAAAATAAATGTTTATTGTAAATGTCCTTTGAACCATCCTCAAATCTTTCAAACGCTTGAATTAATTTGTCGTTCCATTTGAATTGGTCAAAGCAAAACATATCCTCCATATTTCCTTTCAATTGTCCTTTTCTATGGGCTTCGTACAATTTGTCTTTAAACGGTTTAACCTTAACATACTCCTTTTTGTGGTAATAGACCTGAATAAGTTTCGCGTAGGATTGATAGTCAGATGAGTCTAATTGAAGTAGTTCTACAAATGCTGGTTCCGCTTTTTCATAGTTGCCTTTCAAAGATTCAAGAAGTCCAATATTATACAACGCATTTAAATATGAATCAGATTTCTTGTCGATTTTTGACCTTGCCGTGTAAAACGATTCTAAAGCATTGTCGTTATCCTTTTGGTCAGAATATATTTGTGCAATCATCAAATACGGTCTGTCGGGACATCCCTTCGTCTCTGTTGCTTTTTTATATTCTTCAAGTGCCAAATCAAATTTCCCCAAATTGTAATAAGAGTCGCCAAGCCCACTATAATATTCAGCATCGTCCGTCTTCAATGCAATTGCTGACTGAAAAGTTTTTACAGCTTCATCGTATTGTTTCATATAATTAAGCGACGAGGCCTTGATGTAATAAGGGCTTGGGTCCTTTGAATCTTTGTCAATTGAAAGATTCATAAACTTGATACAATTATTGTCGTCCTCTTTCATATAGTATGCCACTCCAACCATGTACAAAGACTTTGCAGAATAGTCTTTGGGATTCCCGGCATATTGTTTAATAATTTTGTCAAATTCCTTGTTGTCCGCTAATCTCTTTAATTCGGTTGACAAACTGTCTTGTGAAAAAACTGGAAAGTGAGAAATGGTCAAAATTATTATTGCTATTATTTTTTTCATTGAGGTCGTTTTAAAAATTGCCACTCAAGTGATTGTTAGCGCTGGTTATTTCTTACTTTAATGTGTATTTCTTATTTGAGTATTCAAACCCCACAATCCCAACATCGTTTGCTATGAATACGGAGTCAATATTGTCGGAGAAGCCGAGATTATGAAGTAATAAAATCACTTCTCGATAGTTCCTGCTGCCAACTGGATAATTTGAAAGTTTTTTCGCAATTACCCCTTCTTTTGCTAGTCCAAATACATTGCACATGAGGATATTCGGATTATTGTTACTGGCAGCGTTCATGCAAAGCCATCCTCCAGAGGAAAGACTGAAATGAATGGAATCATTCATATTTTGGTCGAGATACAGAGAGGTAGTTATGTATTCATACTTATAAGAAGTTCCGCATTCCTGATTAACTGCAATTTCCGTTGTATCTATCACTCGTAATTTGAAATTTGTCACATTCCCAATGCTATCCAGAAATGATAATTGTGTCATTCCTTTAAGAGGAAACCAACTTCTTGTGTGGTTTAGGTGCAAGTCACCTGTCCGGCATTTGTTGCATTGAAGGGATGTCGTCAAACAGTAAACAAAGAGTAGGCCCAATATTATAAACTTGGTTTTCACGGTCTAAATAATTAACGCTAAACGACGAGGGCTTTGCTGAGGTTGGGAATTAGAATTCCTATCGCTCGCTTGGCCGCAAATTTATTATTATCACGACCAAATTATGTATCGACCCCCAATAAACTGGACAGATTTTCAAAGGTAGTTTAGTAGTTTTTAGTATTCAAAAGGGTTAGGATTAAAATAATAATTCCAGACTGTTTGCGGTGTTTTTCCATTAAGTGATCCATGTCTTCTTTTTTCAT